>CADCNZ010000043.1 GCA_902802935.1 uncultured bacterium
CAGCTCGGTGTCCGGATTTTTCTTTAAAATATGAAAGTTCTGTTGCATCAAAAAGAAGCTTCATACAGCTAGACTAACATAAAAAAAACATTTATGGTATTATTTTAGAGGAGTTCTATAAAAATGAAGATTATAATACAGGCAGGCGGAAAGGGAACAAGATTAGAATGGCTTACCAGAAATAAGCCAAAATGCCTTGTTTCAGTGAATAACTTACCAATAATATTTTATACATTTGAAAAATTTAAAAATGATGAGTTTATAATTATATCTGATTATAAAACTGAGGTTTTGGAAAAATATTTATCAACATTTGCTGTTGAATATAATTATAAAATAATTAAAACTGATAAAGTTGGCACAATTTCCGGTATAAAAGATGCGATATCTTCGTTCAATAATGATGAACCATTTATGTTAATGTGGTGTGATTTGATTTTGGGAGAAAAATTTAAAATTCCAAAGGATTTAAGCAGAAATTACATTGGTATATCTAAAGACTTTGAATGCAGGTGGTCATATCGTAATGGAGAATTCGTTAATGAACCGTCCAAAGCAGAGGGTGTTGCAGGATTATTTATATTTAAAAATAATTTAGAATTGAAAAATATTGAAGCAGAAGGCGCTCTGGTAAAATGGCTGCAAAAGCAAGATATTTTATTTGAAAAATTAAGCTTACATGATACGAAAGAAATCGGCACGTTATTGTCATACGCAGATAATAATGACAACTCAAAAAAATGCCGTCCTTTTAATTCTATCAAGTTTGAAAATGGACTAGTTGTAAAGCAGGGAATTAATGCACAGGGTATAAAAATCTCAGTGGATGAAATTTCGTGGTACAAGCATGTAAAAAAACTAGGATATGCAAATATCCCTGAAATATTAGAATACAGCCCGTTAATTATGAAACAGGTTCAAGGGAAAAACATATACGAATATGATTGCTTAACAAAATCACAAAAGCAAGAGATTTTGTTCAAACTTGTAAATGCACTAAAAGATTTACACAATCTTGAACCGGCAAAAGAAGCACAAATAGATGATGTAGAGGAAGTATATATAAAGAAAACATATGCAAGGCTCGAGAAAATTAGAAATCTTGTGCCTTTTGCGCAAAATGAATTTATAAAAATAAACGGCAGCTATTTTAAGAATGTCTTTTATTTAAAAGACGAGTTAGCGACTTTGGTTAAAATGTTTTATCCGAAAAATTTTAAGCTTATTCACGGTGATTGCACATTCTCAAATATGATGTTTGATACATTTTTTATGAAAACAATTTTAATAGATCCGAGAGGATATTTTGGAAAATCAAAATTATATGGTGATGAAGATTACGATTGGGCTAAACTATATTATTCGCTAAAAGGAAATTATGATCAATTTAATTTAAAAAAATTTACATTGGATATAAAAGAACGTGAAGTAGAATTGAATATAAAATCTAATAATTGGTCTGATATGGAGGAATACTTTTTTGATTTATTGCCGTTTATAAATAAGCAAAAACTGAAATTTTTGCATGCTATAATATGGTTGTCATTAACCACATACGTTTGGGATGATTATGATAGTATTTGTGCAGCATTTTATAATGGTATAATTAATCTAAATGAGGTTATTTAATATGTTTGAAATGTCTGCGCTTAATAAAACATGGATATTTGATATAGATGGAACAATAGTAAAACATAATGGCTACCTGACAGATGGTTATGACACGTTGCTAGACGGGGTGAAAGATTTTTTTGAACAACTGCCTTCTGAGGATGTTGTTATTCTACTTACAGCAAGAAAAAAAGAATATCATGAGGATCTGAAAAAATTTTTGTCTGTAAATAATATACGCTACGATTATTTATTATCTGAAATTCCTACAGGTGAGAGAATTTTAGTTAACGATGTAAAACCAAGCGGATTAAAAACCGCATATGCCATAAATACATTAAGAGATAGCAGGTTAAAAATAGAATATAAAACTAATTCAAATTTATGAAGATATTCACTAAAGAACAAATAGGCAACAAGACATTATTCAAATTTTTAGGAATTGTATACTGCTGGAAAGTCTCAAATAAGCAAAATAGCAGATATATAAAACAATATTTGGGCGGAATTATAAAAACGCGAAGATATTCATACCCCTTATGTTGTGATATGAAGCAAATAATATGTTTATGTAATTTTAAAATTATTAGCATTAAAGAAGATGGAATAAATAGAAGTACTTTCTTGCTCAATTATTTAATAAATAAACAGCCGCTACTAAATATAATAAAAAAGAAATTCTTAAAATATATAGATAGAAAACACGATCATATATATGTTTTGAATGCAAATAGCGGAGAAATATATTTATTCTTTAAATATGTATTTGATAAATTTTTAGAAAAAAATAATTCTAAATCTCCACTAATAATAACATCCAAGAAATATCATCTGGAAATAGTGAAAATGTTATGTCCTGAAATTCCTTGTTTGTATTTGAAGAATTATTATCACAATATTAAAGGAGAATCATACAATATAGAGAACTTTATTTTCTATAAAATTTTTTCTCATGAACATTTTCTAAAAGTTGAGCAGGAAGCTAGAACAAGTAACAAAAAAGCACATTATTTGACAGCGATATTTGAAACGCTCGGATTAAATGCTAATAAAGTAGTGCCTCGAAAAATGCAAGTAATTGCTCAAAGCGAACATGCAATGCTTGAAAAAATGAACAAAATTAAATTAAATTTAGATAATTTTATAATTATATCTCCGGAAGCACGTTCTTGTGAACTTTTAGAAGATTCTTTTTGGGTAAATTTAATAAATAATTTAGCACAACAAGGTTATGATATCTTTGTAAATATTGTGGAAGATTGTGTGGATTTAAGTGGAGCAAAATATAAATCTTGCAGCCTTTCTTATTCCGAAGCGTATGCATTGGCACTGAGAGCAAAGAAAATATATTCACTAAGAAGCGGATTTACCGAATTTTTATTAGATACTAAATGCCCTATGGAAGTATATTATACAAAATTCCGTCATAACAATATTACAGCAGAACAGATACATAATGAATACGGATTGTTAAGTTTACCGGATATTAATCCTGAATTAATAAAAGAGGTTGTGTATGAGTAATTACGAAATAGTAGCACCTAAAATATCTGTAATTATACCAGTTTATAATACTGAACAATATTTGGAAGAATGTATAAACTCCGTTATTAATCAGACATTTAAAAACCTTGAAATTATATGTATTAATGATGGTTCGACTGACAACTCTCTAAATATACTTGAGAAATATGCTCAAAAAGATTCAAGAATAAAAATTATTAACCAAGAAAATAAAGGTGTCGCTCAAGCAAGAAATTCAGGGATATCAATATGTACTGGCAAATATGTGTTTTTTTTAGATAGTGACGATTGGATAAACGTTAATTCTCTTGAGCTTTTATTTAATGAAGCAGAAAATAAAAATGCAGTTATTGTTGCCGGTTATGCAAAATTATACAAAGGAAAGACTTATGTACTTTCTAATTTTGATATAAATAAGCTAAAGGCACAAAAATCATTATCAAAATTTGATAATGAAAATATAATATCATCATTTTTCCTTTTTATTGGTGGAAAGATGTATAGACGTGATTTTTTGTATAAAAATAATATAAAATTTAATACATCTTTAAAAATGGGTGAAGATGGTGTTTTTAATTATGAATGTATTTATAACTATGCAACATTTTCAATTATATTAGAGCATGTCTACAATTATAGAATTACAAGAGAAGATTCTCAGACCAGCAATCTTAATAAAAAAATAAAGTTTCAGATTATGATGCAATTAAATACGTTATGAACTTGGAATGTTTCAAACAATCAAATGAATATTATCAAATCTTATATATAAATGCGATTATGAAATCGCAACTTGATTTCTTTTCATATTTTAATAGGAGTAATGTTTTTAGAAAAAAAATGAACAAAATATACAAGTTAATAAATAAGAATTTGTCTAAATCAATATTATTAAAATGCAAATATTATGCTGATTTTAAGTATATAGCGCTATATCCTGTAAACATTTTTCATAAGCTTGTTAATTATAACTGCTGGAAAAATTTTATAAATATCCATATTGTAAAAAAATTTTGAACTGGAGATTAATTATGCCGAAGGTTTCTGTAATAATACCTATTTATAATACTGAAAAATATTTGAGAGAATGTTTGTATAGTGTTATTAACCAGACACTAAAAGACATAGAAATTATATGTGTCGACGATGGTTCAACAGATAATTCGTTAAATATTCTTAAAGAATATGCCGAGCGTGATGATAGAATTAAAATAATTTCAAAAGCAAATTCTGGGTATGGACATTCTATGAATATCGGTATTGAAAATGCTTGCGGTGACTATATAGGGATTGTCGAATCTGATGACTACGTTGAACTAAATATGTTTGAAACGCTTTACAAAAAAGCGATAGAATACAATGTTGATATAGTAAAAAGCAGATTTTTTTACTATGATTCTCGATATAATACTAACATAGAAAGTGAAGAAATCAACTGTCCTTATTTTGAAGTAATAGAACCGTTAAAATGTATGGACGTATTTGGTATAGCTCCATCTATATGGAGTTGTTTATATAAAAAAAGTTTAATAAAAGATAATAATATAAAATTTTTAGAAACCCCCAGTGCAAGTTATCAAGATACATCTTTTGCGTATAAAACAAAAGCATGTGCAAAAAATATGATGATTTTAAAAGATGCGTTTTTGCATTACAGAACTGATAATGAAAATTCATCAGTAAATTCATCTGATAAATCTGATTTTGTCATATATGAATATGAAGAAATAAAGCGATTTATTGCTAAAAAAGGGTTATATAACGAGATGCGTAAAAATATAGCATTAAATCAACTTAGTTGTTACTCATGGAACTATAATCGATTAAGAGAAGATTTAAAGCTTGTTTTTCTTAAAAAAATTGCAAAAGAATACAGAAAAAATTTGTTGAGTGCAAATATAACATTTTCAATGCTTGGAAGGAAAAGATATTTAAAATATGTTCTTATTTCATTTTTCCCTTCTCTGTATTATAGTATGGAGAAATTTCGCAGATGCCGAAAATTACAGTAATAATAGCTTGCTATAATGTCGAAAAGTATCTTAATAAATGTCTTGATAGCGTTATAAATCAAACACTACTTGATATAGAGATAATTTGTATAAATGACGGTTCAACTGATAATACAGGAAACATTCTTGAAGAATATGCATTAAAAGATTCAAGAATTAAAGTTTTTTATCAAAAAAACTGTGGTTACGGAAAAGCAATGAACGTTGGATTGGAAAATGCTAACGGCGATTATATTGGTATAGTTGAGCCGGATGATTATGTTGATATTTATATGTACGAAGATTTATATAGAATTGCGACGGAAAATGATTCCGATATTGTCAAGTCAGCATTCTACAAAAATATAGATTCCCCAAATAAAAAAGCTATAAGCATAAATAGTTTTGATAATTATGAAATTCTTCCAAAAAGAACTTTTGGCTCAGAAAAAGCAGCATCATTTCTTGCTCAACATCCAAGCATATGGAGTTGTATATATAAAAGGACATTAATATATGATAATAATATTAAATTTGTAGAGGCAAAAGGTGCCGGATGGGTTGATAATTTATTCCAAGTACAAACTATTTGCTTAGCGAAACGTGTGAATTATACGGCAAATGCATACTATTATTGGCGTATGTATCGTGAAGAAATATTAAACTATAAAATTCCATTTGAGAGAAGTTTTGAAATACATGAATGGCTTAACAAATATAACATTACGGAAGAAAATATATTGGTGCATATATATAAAAGAGAGTTATATTATATTGATTTTGTTTTAAAACAAGATCAAATTTCGAACATGTTTGACTGTTTAAAAAATATTCAACTTTTATGTAGAAAAATGAATCCGGACATTGTATTAAATAATTCAAAAGTTTTAAAAAAAGAAAAATTACTATTTTTAGAGGGGTACAATCATCCATTAATGTTATATATAAAAATGCGTATAAAACATTACAGACAAAAAATTATTAGATTTGGTGACGGTAATAAGATTTTATTATTTGGTAAAATTAGATTAAATTAATAATACATACTAATTAAGTGTTTTTATAAATTGTCTCTTTCTTGTTTGGGGCAGATTTTGTTCAATACATTACTATAATATACCATCAAATTATCGAGCTGTTTATCATTAAGTCCTTTCCTGTTAGCCGCATAAAGTGATTTTCCCTTAATCATACCTATTTGTCTCATATAGTTTGTGCAGTTTATGTGGTCTATATGGTTTTTAACAACTCGAATTTTTCTATTAGCGACAAGAGCCATAACCCAATACCATATATCATCAGCGTAGGGTGCTTGTTTTAGGAATATATCATCTCGAAACACTTCATTTGTAAAACAATTAGGAGGATATAGTACTCCGCCGACTCCTGTTAAGAAGTTGTCAAATCGTGCAGACTCTTCTTTTACGTGTTTTCCCCATTTTTCATAGGGGTAAATTTTTTTATCTTTAATTCTTACCCGATGGGCTCTGTGCACTTGTATATCTTCAGGATGAACAGCATAGGAATGGTATAATTTTTCCAGCCAATCTTTTGGATAGTATACATCATCATCTGCTGTTACGATAATAGCATCTTTAAATTCTTTTAGCGCATAAAAGTTTTTTGTATAAACTCCAATATCTTTTACAAATCTTATTTCCAGTCCATTTTTAATGTATTTTGAAATAGTATATGGTATTTTTGTCAGGTTTAGTTTATCGCTCAGCCATAATATTATTCTGTCAGGCATAGTTGTTTGATTCATAAGAGAATATAGTGCGATTTCGAGGTCATCAAAACGGTCTTCGTAGGATGTTATTGAAATTATTACCGGAGTTTCTCTTTTTAGCTGATTAACACATTTTATATTACCCATATTATCGGATTTATACCTTATAAACGGGTTAAATACAAAGCGCAGATGAAATCTGAAATTTAAAAGCTTTTTAAACATTATATGCCTCGCTTCGTATTCTATTAATTAATATGCTTTCCGCAGGCGTGTTATTGCCTAAGGTCTGTGTCTCTAATTTTGAAGCCCACTCAAGGATTCGTTTTTCACGTCTCAAGAGCGGTAAATTCGATAAGTCGAAGAAACTAAGATATGTTAGCCAGCAGTATTGTGACGGATTTTCTTTAATTAATTCTTCCGCTTTTTTAATATTGATATTTGGTGCCTTTTGAAGTTTTCCTAAAAGCTTGTACATTTTGTTTTCTAAAAAGATTTCAAAAACTTCTTTTTTATTTAAGCTAAAAGCATCAACCAACTCTTTTTTTAAACGATGATAACTCATATCATAATTTACATCACATAAATATTGTTTTTGTAAACTAAGCGTTTCTTCATCCGGTGAAAAACCAAATCTGACTGCGAATTTCAGACCTCTTATTATCCTTGTCGGATCATCAATAAAGCTGTTTTTGTGCAGTATCCTTAGAGTTTTTGATTTGATATCTTCTATTCCTCCGTAATAATCAATAATTTCTCCGTCTATGGTTTTTTTTGCCATTGCATTAATGGTAAAATCACGTCTTTGCAAATCTTGCTTAAGCGGACATCCAAGTTCTACGAGAGTGGGTAAGTGTCCTTTTTGGGGATAAGTTTCACATCTGGTAGATGCAATATCAACTTCTTTACCATTGAATATTATTCTTACGGTGCCAAGATTGTCATTTTTTTTTATAATATCTAATTGTTTAGATTGTGCAAATTCAATGGCATTTCCTTCGTAGCACAAATCAATGTCAATACTTGTTTTACCAAGCAATTCGTCTCTTACAACTCCGCCTACATAATATAAATTTTTATCTTCTAACTCCATTTGAATCCTCATAGGCTTAGCGCAGTTTTTTGTTATGCAATATAGATGACAAGAGTGCACTGATTATGAATACTAATCCCAAAAGCCCTGTAACGACTTCAGGGACTTCATGGAATGTTGATACAAACATTAATATAGCAAGTGTTCCTATTGCCCAGTGAGCACCGTGCTCAAGGTATAAGTATTGTTCAAGTGTTTTTTTCTCAACCAGCATAATCGTTAATGACCTTACAAACATTGCTCCAATAAATAAGCCAATTGTGATAATGATAATGTCCTGACTTAAGGCAAAGGCACCAAGTACTCCGTCTAAAGAAAAAGAAGCGTCAATTAGTTCCAAATAAAGAAAACCAACAATTCCTGAACATTTAACTGTGTTGGCGCATAGTTTTGCTCGAGCTTCTTGACGTCTTTCAAGCCACTCGGCAAGTCCGTCTATTAGCAAGTAGACAATAATACCTGCAATGCCTGAAGTAAGAACAGATTGCCTCATATCAGGTGCAATTTTAAACATTAGGAGTCCCAATGCGCACAGTGTTGTTATTGTGCACAGACCTTGATACTTGCTAAGTTTTTGCAGCCTTTCTTCAATAAAATTAATCCAATGTACAGTTTTTTTGCTTTCCGTAAAGTAGTCCATAAAAAGCATTAAAAGGAATGAACCCCCAAATGTAACAATAGGCGCGTGTGTAAGCTCCAGATAGTGAGTGTATTGATTTACATCATGGAGTGCCATATCTAAAACCAGTTTTATGTTTACACCTGCAAATATTGCAACGACCAGCAACGGGAATAAAAATCTCATTCCGAAAACAGCGATTAGAATCCCCCAAGTAATAAATCTGTGTCTCCACTTGGGTGACATATTTTCAAGCTTCATTGCATTAACAACCGCGTTGTCAAACGAAAGACTTATTTCAAGTGTAGCAAGCACAAGAGCAATAAATACACAGGTTAAACCCGTGCCGCCATGTACGTGCTCTCCCCATAGATAAGCACAAATAATTCCCAAAAATGTTACTATATATGAACCTGAAAAATAACGTAGCATATGATCTCTCCTATCCCTAAATTATATAATAATAGCTTTTATGTGTAAATATTACGGAAAAGTGGTATAATAAACTCATGGATATAAGAGAAGAGATAGATAATTTAATTAACGGATTAAATGTATTAAAAGATTCCGAAGTTTTGCTTAGAGATATTTCAGAACTTTGTATTGATTCATTGAAAAAAGGCGGAAAGATAATTTTTTGCGGAAACGGAGGCTCTGCAGCTGATTCGCAGCACTTGGCAGCTGAACTTATTGTCAAGTTTAATAAAATAAGAAAGTCTGTTCCCGCAATAGCAATTACAACAGATACTTCAATAATAACTGCAATAGGTAATGATATAGGGGCGCAAAATATATTTGAGCGGCAAATAGAAGGTTTGGGCAGAAGCGGAGATGTTCTTATCGGTTTAACCACAAGCGGAAATAGTGAAAATGTAATTTTAGCTTTTAGGAAAGCAAAAGAACTCGGGATAAAAACAGTTGCATTTACAGGCTTTGATGGTGGTAAGGTTAAAGAAATTGCAGATATTGTGTTGAGGGTTCCGTCTGCTAAAACGAGTACAATACAAGAAATGCATATTACTTGCGGTCATATTTTGTGTGGTCTTATTGAAGACAAAATATAATTATTTTTGTGTTAATATGTTTCTATAATCTAACTTTTAAGGAGGAAATATGAAAAAGATATTATTTTCAATTTTTGCAGTTGCATTATTTGTAATGCCTGTGAATGCGGCAACATGGGTAGCTGCGGACAGGGTAGCAACCGTAGGAAAAACAATAGTAACCAAAAACAGTTTACCGTCTAATTTGACTTTTAAAGTTGTAAACGGTGCTGCTGATAATACATCAGTTTCTACAACAAATGTTATTCAGGTATCGAGCACAGAGCTTTCTTATGCCGGAAATGATAATGAAGTAGCGGCCGTTATATCAACAGAATTAGGTCAAATAATAAACGGTAAATCTACAAAGGATAAATTGAGAAATGCTGCAAAGGCTGCTCTTAAAGAGAAATTAAGCGAAAATAATATAATTAATACAGCTGCAAATAGTGAATTCGTGACAAACAAAGCTACTTTAGATGATTTAAAAGAAGCCGATATGACCGGAGTTGATTTGATGATTAATGCCGGATACAACCCGCTTGCGATGGTTGTTGTTATAACAAAAATGCCTGGTAGTAATTTGGAAATAGTGATGGGTAAACCGTCAAACTCAGAACGAGCAATGAGTGTTTATAACTATCTTACATACAATTATGCAGACAAAGTAAAAGTCGGCTACAATTGTCAGGAATACAGAAATTTTCTGGCGTATGCTAATGATATAGTTGCATCAAGAACAAAGAGTAAACGTGCACTTAATAAATTTAATAAAGAACAAGAAAAAATTAAAAAACAACGTGCAAAAAGCTTGAACCAATACAAAACTTCCGGTGGATTAACAAGCTGGGATGCGACATATGCAATTTTAAATGAAATGGCAGCTACAAAGAAAAAATAACAGAATTTTATATCCTCTCACTTTTTGTGCGAGGATAAATTTAAGGATATAAGATTTTATGAAAAAGATATTGGTTACAGGTGGTGCAGGTTTTATAGGCTCACATCTTTGTAAAAAACTTTTAGAAAGAGGAGAGAGTGTAATTTGTCTTGACAATCTGTTTACAGGTAGTTACAGAAATATACAATCTTTTGAAAAATTAGAGAATTTTAGGTTCATAAATCATGATGTGACAGAACCGATAAATATTGAAATTGATGAGATTTATAATCTGGCATGTCCTGCCAGCCCAAAGTATTATCAGCTTGATCCGGTAAAAACAATACGCGCATCTGTTATTGGTATTACAAATATGCTGGATTTAGCAAAAGAGCAAAACGCAAAAATATTGCAGGCATCAACAAGTGAAGTATATGGAGATCCGCTAATTCATCCGCAAAAGGAAAGTTATTGGGGAAATGTTAATCCTATTGGCATAAGAAGCTGTTATGATGAAGGTAAACGAGCAGCAGAAACATTGATGTGTGATTATAGAAGGCAGTACGGAATTGATACAAAGATCGTCAGGATTTTTAATACATATGGAGAAAACTTGGCATTGGATGATGGCAGGGTTGTATCAAACTTTATAGTTCAAGCGCTTCAAGGAAAACCTGTAACGATATATGGTGACGGTTCACAAACTCGTTCGTTCTGTTATGTTTCCGATTTGGTAGAAGGATTGATTAAGACAATGGAATGTAATTACCACGAGCCTATAAACCTTGGTAATCCGTCCGAGCGTACTATGCTTGAACTTGCTCATCTTATATTAAATATAACAAATTCAAAATCAAAGATTCTTTTCAAACCGCTTCCGTCGGACGATCCTGTCAAAAGGAAACCGGATATAACCCTCGCTAAAGAACTTTTAGGATGGGAACCACAAATCGGCATAACAGAAGGATTGGAAAGAACAATAACTTATTTTACTTTAATGCTTTCCAATTTGTCTGAAAAGCACTAATGGAAGTTTTTTCATCTGCTGTAAATGTTTGAGTTTTTGCATTATCAGCATCCTTGCTTCCGTCGTGTAAATCGGTAGGGTTTAATAGATATGCTCTGCCCATTGCATCCATTGATTTAAGGCCGCCGTTGTTTTCAACGGAGAATAAAAATCTGTGCGGATTTGTATTATTTTCTGAATACAAATCATTTCCGTTTTCTTCATCAGGAAGAACATCTATACCGATAAATTTGCCATTATTACCGTTGTTGCCTATAACCCATCTTGTACCATCTTGTGTTGTAAATGTGCTTAAGTTTGTACCATTAGTACAGAAGGTCGGCTCTGAGCTTAAATTTAACTTGTATGCAAATACTTTTGCAAACTTGCAATTGTCCCCAGCAGTAATGTTATATGCGCTTGTTTCGTCATTAAACGGAGCTTGTAATACAGCTGTAGTCGACCCGAAACCTGTATTAGCAAGATCTTCTTGTCTTGAACCGTCGTCGTTTAAATTTGCCAAATAAACTGCCGGAAATAAATCTTCGTCATCAATCATTTCATCAATGACTTTTGTCATTGTATTATATGCTTTCATATATTTGGTTTTATGTTGGTTAGGAAATAAATTCGATATAGCAGGCGCAATAAGAGCTGCTACAACACCGATTATACCTAAAGTTATTAAAAGTTCTTGCAGTGTAAATCCTTTTTTCATATAAAAAACCTCTTCTTTTACTATACTGATATTATACCACATATAGTAATTCGGAGGAAGAATAGAATTATAAAAAAGATATTATAGAGTAAAGGCTGGGCTTTGCCCCGCCTTTGTTCTAATAATTCTAACATGCACTTGAATAGAATAATTTATCAAAGAAGTATAGTGTTAGCTGTACCAGTTCTTTCATTGTTATGTCACCGCCGTCATGTCTACGTCTGTCATTTCCACTGTACCAGTCTTTAGTAGTATCTTCAACTCTGCCTCCATCAACATCAGTTCCGTAAGGACAATCATCTACATTATTTTCTGCTGTCCACAGGGCCTGCTTTTGTGCATTCCTGAATACTATTGTAATCAAGTCTCCGGTTGCGTCAAAAGCTTTATACTTCTCTTTTAATTTATCAAGCAGTGCTTCCATTGTGCAAACATAGATAGCATCGTTATTAGAATTATCATTTTTGGGAGTATCAACACATAAAATTTTTAGATAATTATTGTAACGTTTTGTAACAATTTTTAAGTTTTTGTCTAAAAATACTAAAGTTTTTGGAAATTATGCCGTAATACATGATGTAAATAAAATAAAAAAGGTAAAAACACTACAAAAAGGGAAACTAAGACGGAAAAAATACCTCGAATGTAACACAATATGTATTGAGTTACATTGAATGTAACAAAAAAAGGGAAAAATAAGGAGTCAGAAAATGGCAGATAACAACGTATCAAGAATCTACACTTTCTTAAGCACAATGGGTGATTGGCAAGCAAAAGCCGATTATACTCCGGACGGTATAATAACAAAAGACGAATTTAAGTCATTTATACGTGCAAATTTTGAAGGTCAAAGTGATAGTGACCTGAATGCAATGATTAATGCATTTTGGAAGGACGCTGATTTTAACCGCGGAAACGGACGTATCGGAAATACCGGCTTAACAAATACACATGCTCTTGATAAAAATGAACAAAATGCCATTAACAAAAAAGTAGGAGCTTATGGCGCTTTAGAAACCTATTTAAAAGAATTACAAGCAAAAGTAAATTCTGACCAGAATTTGAAAAAATATTTTGATATAAAAGATTGGATAAATAACGTTCGTAATGCATTAACTTCAGAATTAAATGAGTTATTAGCACAAGGCGATATTAAGGGTGTCGAACAAAAAATAAAAGAAATTGCTCCGAGAATACAAAGAGAAGTTACAGTAAATCTTTATGCAAAAAATATTCTAAAGACTGTAGAAAATAAACTTTGCGGATTTAATTACAACAACAGTGATTTAAAAGAAATCCTTTCAAATTATACAAACACAAGTACAACAACAGATATTGAAGCAATGGTTGCTCAAATTCAACAAATAATTGAAAAATATTTGGCAACAGCAGGTTTGGAAGTAACCTCAAATGTTGATAAATCAAAACAAATGAGCGAAGATGAGCTTAACGGCTTTATTCAAGATCAAAATGAAGAAGATTCTCTAAACGATTTACAAAAAGCTATAGCCGGTACAAACTTTGTTGATACAGGATTAGGACAACTAGAACAAATTGCCGAAAAAGTATTCCCGAACTTTAAGCTTGAAGGCGATAGCAGAAGTGTATTTCAAAGTGCTTTAAAAGATGTCCTTGACGGCATGAAAGACGAATTTATAAATGGTCTTAAGGTAAAAGATTTCAATTCAATCAATGCAAAAATTGCAGAAATTGATTGGACAACAAAATTTAGTGATGAAGACAAGAAAAATGTTTATACACAGATATTTAAAACTAAAATGAATAGCTGGCTTGATGGTTTTATTAATGAAATCACAGGAAAAGCAGAAAAACCAGAAAATGGTATAACATCAGACACTAAAGATTTTGTTAATTTTCCTGTTGCTATAGCTTCTATTTTCTCGAGAGCAATGGAATTTATTAAAGCTCAATATGCAATTAAGTTGTCTGATACTGCAGCTGCTAAAGTTAGAAATGCAATTGAAGCTGATGGTGAAAAATTTATTGAAGGAAAATTGGCTGACCCAAGTTATGATGTTAACAAACTTGAAGCTGAGCTTATAGCGTACCTTGAAAAAATATCAAAAGATAAAGTTGATAAAATAATAAACACACCTGCTAATATTACAATTACAGACAAAACAGAACAAGCTATTACAGCTATGGACCAAGCTGGTATTACGAATGGGAAAACAGCATTCTATTTCAGAGTACTTGATAACGGTACTGTTGAAATGGTAAATTGGACGACCAATATTGGCGGTATTTTTAATGATGGAGATAATACAAAAAATACCACGATGTGCGGATGGTTTGAGACAGCCAGAAAAAAACTTGAAGAAACTTATGCTGATGAAATTACGCAAATGGGTCTTTCCGAAAGAGACAAGGCAAATTTATTCAATATGGTTATGTTCTTGACATTATCTGACAATAATGTTGTTCCAACAATGTATAATGATACAGCAGTAGGGACCGTAATGAGAGCACTCGCTGATAACTATACCAAAATTCTGAAAAGTGTTAACACCAGCGAGGGTGCGCTTAAACTTTTGAGAAAATATCCTGATTGCAGCTTAGTTGCAGGAAGAACGCTTACAACCGACACAAGTAAAGAAAAATATACATACGATGTTTCAGGTACTATGACTAAAACAATGGAAGAATTTTATAAGGATGACAGTACTGGTTATGGTGATGATGAAGTATATATCGGAAGTCTGCAACAAGTATCTTTTTACGGCGTTGAGAACAAGTATTATCATATTAATACCGGAAATACCCAAGATAGCAAAGCTTTAAATGACGCCTTTGATGTTATGATTAATTCATATGTTTCAAATTATAAGGATGTGTTATCTGTTGGAAAAATAGTCCATTTATTCGCTCAAGCACAGGATACTGCAAGAACAAAATTATTAGAAACAAAGGGTATAGCCAGTGCAAACAATTCACAAATATATGGTTATTCTGAATGTGGTAGAACCAATAATTCCAAGAAAGACTTTGTAGATGCAGACACTTATTATGGTGGTGATCGTTGGTCAGTTCAGTCCATTCTTCTGGAAGTAATGTATGAGATGGAAAGGTTAATTCAACAAGAACTTTTACTTTCATAATCAAAATATTTACAAACCAAAGGCGGGGCTTCGCCCCGCCTTTGGTTTAATGTTATACCGGCGGAATAAATTGTTAATTTTTGTAACAGATTTTTGTTAGAGTGTTATTATTATTAAAATTTGTGGAATATAAACCTTATAAGGCGAAGTAGTAACGGATTACGAGCCAATACGTGTAAGAGACAGAGAACTAATTACACAGCCATTTTATTTTACTTAAACCTAATGAAAGGATTGTTCTTATGGAAACAGTTAACACAAATTTGTCAGCTTTACTGCTGCAATTAAACCAAAGTATTACAATGGATAACTTTAATCAAAATGCAGGTGTTACAGGATTTAATAATTTTGTAAATAATGATGCGGCTTTTTCTTTCTTCCCTGAAGCGGGTAACGTTTCCGGATTTGAAGCTTTAGATGCATTTGCCGCTTTCAAGGATATAATTTCTGCTGCAAGAGAAGGTATTTTTCAAATGCAAAACCACGGAGAAAGTATTCGTGACTTGATAACAAAAGCAAAAGAAGGAGATTTGTCTGAAGAAACTCTTAAAGCAATACAGGATGAAGTCGACTCAAGAATAAAAGCAATTAATGACATAAAAAACGGAGCTGATTTTAATGGTGTAAATCCGTTTAATACTGCAATATCCCTACAAATTCCGAATTGGCAAAACATGTTTGGCATCGGAGAAGAGAATGAAACCGCTGAAGGCGAAATTACAAATACTCTTGCAGAAATTCAATTTGATATGACAATTGACGGTAATATGCAAAATTCTGCTTTTAACATAGGCGCTTCTGCGACAATAAAAATAGGCTATACCGATGAAGGAGCTTTACAGATAGAAGTAGATGCATCAATGGATTTTGATCTGTCAGGGTTGGAAAATGGCGGATTTTTCTCCGATGATGCTATGGATATAATTAATAACTTTATTGCAATGCTTACAGGTAAAGAACAAGATTTAGGGACTGCTGATAATATATTGAATGGTTTATATGCAAGTGCTTCTGCATCAATTATGGGTGACGGTTTTGCGATAGATGCAACAAATGACATTAATATAAGCAATGAATCTTCAAAATCAATTCAAGGGCAAATTGTACAACACGCAAAAATAACATTGGATTCAACAGCTAACCAAATCCCAAGTATTGCAATTAATTTGTTGTAAATATTCTAATTTTCAAATTTAAGCAAAGCGGTGTAAAATATTTGCAGTTTAAATTATTTTTGCTTTGAGCAGTGGAAATTTTTTAATTTGCTTTATATATTTTTCAATGAGTTCTTTCGGCATATACATTTTAATTTTGCCTAAGAATTTTGTATTATACATTTCTCCTTTGGGAGTAGATTTTATAATATCTACAACTTTTTGATTTATTTCAGAAGGGATGAATCGTTTTCCTTTTAAATAATGTATTGCATGAGAATTAAGAGCAGCATAAGAAAGTATTGCAAAATTATTTAAGCCTCTTTCTAAGCAATGTTCTACTTGTATTTGATAAGCAGTCTCGGTTAAACCTTTGTATAGATTTGGATTAAAGTTTTCAATGAATTCAACAAATACTCCATTTGGCAAATCTGAAAGGCTTACTCTTCCTACCGGAATTCTTCCGTCTTTAATATCGTATCTTGTAACATCAGGATAGTTAGGAATAGAAAATACTTTCTTTTCAATATTAACAGGTATATATGAATTCATGTTGCGTGAGTAAATCATATTTATGTAAACCCTCAAAAAAATTTTTTTGCACCCAAATTCTGTAATTATTTTTAGTCCGGAAAAAGCAGCGTCAATAGTCTTCTGTATTTACGTTAAATTTTGACCGGAGAACTATTTATCCGGTTTTAATATCTGAAAACGATTTTCCTTTGGCAATATAATCTGTTTATCATTTATGTATAAGCTATCACCATCTGCTATTCGGATTGTTTTGAAACTATTTTTTAATGTTTTTTCATCGTACACATCTTCGTGAAAAACTCCGTTTTCCGTACATATATCCCAAGCATCGTTATCAATATTATAATGTATGTGGCTTTGACCGTGTGAATACTTGTGCTTACCGAAAACTGTCATATTTTCTATTCTTTCTGACAAAATCTTGTATATTTTATCAAATGTCGGGATAGAAAACTCTGATGATTTTAAATCCTTGCTCCCGATAATCAGGCATCGGTTAGGATTCTTTATCCACTTAAACATTCTTTCAAGGAAATGCTCAAGCATTTTATAATTTATTTCACTATCATGGTAATGCACTCCCAAAGCTTCTTTGGTGTCTGTGTTGATAAGTCCAATAGCAGTACAGGTTCTTATGTTATCGGTCCAAAACTTTCCGTTCTTACAGAAGCAATCCATTATAGGCTCAAAATCAATGTAAATCCCATTGACACGCCTTTTGTATGCCGAATAATTAACAAAGTTAATTCTTGATTTGAATGAAACATTTTCCATATTTATAGAAAACATATCAAAAAAAAATTTGCGCAGTTTGTATTTATGTTAAATCAAAAATTACATTTCCTTTTCCGGCAGCAGCTATTTTTACAAGTTCAGATGTCATACGATTATTTATATTCTTTATTATAATTTTATTGTTTGCAGCAGCTGCAATTTTAACTAATTCCAAAGTCATTCTTTTGTCGGCATCAATGATAAGACCACCTCCGGCAGCAGCTATCTTAATAAGTTCGCTTGTCATTTTTAACATAGTGTTCTCCTTGTCTGATTTCAAATTTACTCCCAGAATATTCCCTTGTGTTCTGATAAATAGGACAACCATGCTAACCTGTATGGTTAATATTTCCAATTAGCTAATCGGCTGATTATTTACTTTTGTATAAGAACAGTCGGTTTGAGAAGAAAGAACAGCGGATTTGTGTACGTATTGAGCGAAACGAAATTCGGATAGCGAGAATACCGAGTTTGAAAGAACCGCAGGCTCGTAAACGAGGCTATTCGAGCGTGGAACAAATCCAAGACAGAGATATTGAGAATTCTGTAGGGTGGAAAATGCTTAAAATAACGAATTTTAAAATGATTGAACGCACATTTCCACCATTAAATTTTGGTGGGAATGAACATTTAACCATTATAGCATTCAATGTTTATAGCATTTCCCACCCTACCTGCTACAATTTATATATGAAAGCTTTTAAAGATGGTGAGGAAATAAAACCATATTTTAGTGTTGCAAGAAAAGCGTCTGACGGTACATTTTTTTCTACACATAGACCAATGGGAAGGAATGATTTTTTGAAAAAATATAATAACGGGCAAGTTATTTATCATAACTTACCCGACCAGACGGTCATAACGCAAAAAACGTCACCCGCCAGTAACATTTTAACCGATTTAGCGAGAAATTTCAAGACTAAATTGTTTGATTATATGATAAAAAAATAAGTCTGTAGGTTGGGCATACTTGCCCAACAATACCTTTTGAGTGCAATTATTGGAACAAAAAGTGCAAATTTGCGGACATTTGTGCTACTCAAACCGGACTGTCTTGGATTATTCGGGGTCTCGGCGGAGTAACGTCCGACCGACACCTTACGGGCTTGCTCGCTGCCACTCGACATCGCCCTACCGA
>CADCNZ010000044.1 GCA_902802935.1 uncultured bacterium
CGGGGTTACGGGTACAAACGGAAAGACAACTGTCACACATCTTATACAAAAATTGTACGAAGCAAATGGCGAAAACTGCGCGCTAATAGGAACTCTGGGGCATAAATATTCTTCAGAGGATTCTTATAGAGATGCAAAGCACACAACACCTCAAGCTCCGGAATTACAAAAGATATTAAAAAAAAAAAAAAAAAAATGTATTCCTAATGTTGTTATGGAAGTTAGTTCTCATGCTTTAGCGCAGCACAGAGTTGACTACTGTGACTATAATGGTGCCGTATTAACAAACCTTACGCAAGACCATCTTGATTTTCACATAACAATGCAAAATTATTTCAAAGCAAAAGCAAAACTATTTGAAGAACTTGTAGCAGGTGATTTTGCCGTAATTAATGCAGATGACGAGTATGCCGGAAGATTTTTGGAAGTTATTTCTAACACTGTTAATGTTTTCACTTATGGTATTAACATGCCTGCTGATGTAAAAGCTGAAAATATTTCATTCTCAAGCGAAGGTGCTTCTTTTACATGTGATATAAGAGGCGCAAAATATAAAGTAGAACTTTGTATGAACGGAATGTTTTCTGTTTATAACGTTCTTGCAGCAATAACAGTAAGTTTGGCCTTAGGTTTTGACATGGAAAAATCCATAAAAGTTTTGGAAGGAATAAAGGGTGTTGCAGGCAGATTTGAGGTTGTAGTTAATAAACCAGTTGTAATCGTAGACTATGCACATACGCCTGATGGTTTGGAAAATGTTTTAAAAGCTGCAAAAGAAATTAAACCTGATGGCGGCAAATTAATCTGCATATTTGGCTGCGGTGGTGACAGAGATGCAACAAAGCGTCCAAAAATGGGCGAAATCGCAGAAAGGCTTGCAGACAAAGTTATTGTAACGAGTGATAATCCGCGTTCTGAGGACCCGCAGCAGATTATTACCGATATTCTGGCAGGTTTCAAATCAGTAAGCAATGTTATTGTTGAACCTGATAGAGAGCTGGCAATCAAGGAAGCATACAAACTTGCAAATGCTAATGATATTGTTTTAGTGGCAGGCAAAGGGCATGAAGACTATCAAATTCTTGCCAATGAAACTATACATTTTGATGACAGAGAAAAAGTCAAAGAAATTTTTATAGGTGACTAATGAAAACATTACCAATAATTGAACAGCATTTTCACGGCGCATATGGTGTTGACTTTAATAAAGCAGATGTAAATGAAATAACAAAACTTTCCAAAAAACTACGTGAAATTGGCATTGGAGGTTTTTTCCCGACACTTGTTACAGACAGTGTTGAAAATATTCAAAAGCAAATTAATACTATAAAAGAGGCTTCAAAACAATGCAGCGGCATTCTTGGAATTCATCTTGAAGGTATATTTTTAAACCCGACAAAAAAAGGTATTCATAATGCTAAACACTTTTTACCGCTAACTATTGAAAACTATAAAAAACTTGAAGATGATTTTATAAAAATAGTTACTCTTGCTCCGGAATTAGATGAAGGTTTAATTCATTATTTGCAAACAAGAGGTGTAAAAGTTCAAGCAGGACATTGCATAGGCTGGGGAAATGTAAACGGAACAACTCATACATTTAATGCTATGAGCGGTATAAGTCATAGAGAAAAATCTACCGCTTTGTGTGCTTTGGTTAATGACAATATATATGCAGAAATTATAGGCGACGGAATTCATGTAAGTGACGATGCACTAAAATTATTTTTTAAATCAAAACCTGATGACAAAGTTATTTTGATTAGTGATTCATTACCTATAACATATAGTGATTTAAAAGAGACTGTTTTTGCTGATTCAAAGATATACTACGACGGCAATCGTGCTACATCAGCAGATGGAACTATAGCAGGAAGCACAAAACTTTTACCTGAAATCATAAAAATACTGGGTAAAAAGAAATTATTTAAGCCTAAATATATTGAAAATGTTTATGATTACCATAATCTTAAAAAATATGGCGAAATAGAATGGGACAGCGAGTTTAACATAATAGACAAGAACTTTTAAGTTAAACCTTTGTTTTGGTGTATAATACCATTATGGGATTGAGGAGAGTTTTAATACTTACTTTTGTATATTTTCTGTTAGTTATGCCTTGTTTCGCAATTAAAATAGGGCTGCAAACCCATGTCGGAAGAACATTTATTGGTTCGTCCACAAAAGCTGAAATTATAAACTGCAATACAAATAAACTCATTTTCGTTATGGAAAAAATGAAGGGATACGAAATGAAACCGTATCGAGGAAAGATTGCCATAAAAGTTGACGGCCAATATATGAAAATGGATGCAAATAAAATTATTATAAAACCACTTGATAACGGCTTTGTCAGTGTCAAAAGAAAATGGTATAGAGGACAATTTAAGATAATAAATGATGGCGGCTCTCTTACGGTTATGAATGACATTCCTTTGGAACTTTATATAAGGGGAGTTGTGCCTTCAGAAATGCCTTCAAGTTGGGAGCACGAAGCTCATAAAGCACAAGCAATTGCAGCCAGAAGCTATGCAGTAGCAAATATGGGAAAAAGAGCAAAATATGGTTACGATTTAAAGGATACTCCGGAAGATCAAGCATACGGCGGAGCCAGTGCTGAAACAACTCAGACCAACGAAGCAGTAACCGAAACCGAGGGTATTGTTCTTGTTTGCCAAGGTAAAATAGTTCCTGCATATTATTCAGCCTCTGCAGGCGGTAAAACAAATACCGGAAGCCAAGTTTGGTCACATGATTTGCCTTTTCTGAAATCGGTTCCTTCTTTTGATGACGGAATAAGAAAAAACGGGCATGGTGTCGGTATGAGCCAATATGGAGCTAATAATCTTGCAAAGCGAGGATATAACGGATATCAAATTCTTAAATATTTTTATGCAAACACAAAATTTGCAAAACTTAAAAATAAATAATGAGGTAAATTAATGAAAACAGCACAAGTTCACGGGGAAAATATTATAATAAAAGAAATGGAAGATATAAGTCTGAATGGTAGAAAAGGGGCTATAGTAAGAGTTTTAGGATGCGGACTTTGCGGTTCTGATATAGTTAAGTTCAGAGAAAAAATAGTTCATGACGGAGCAGTTTTGGGACACGAAATTGTCGCCGTTATAGATGAAATTAATTCCGATACAAGATTTAAAAGGGGAGATAAAATTGTAACCTCTCATCATATACCTTGCGGAGAGTGTATTTATTGCAAACACGGGAATGTTTCTATGTGTGAGCATTTTAAAAAAACAAATATATTCCCCGGTGGATTCAGTGAAAAAGTTTTTGTTTCTGAAGAGCACTTGAAAAATGTTGCCCATCTTGTTCCGGCTGATATTACAGATGAAGAAATTTCCTTTTACGAGCCTTTGGGTTGCTGTATAAGGGCAATTAAACGCTGTAACCTAATTGAAGGTGACAAAATTTTAACTGTTGGATTGGGCTCAATAGGACTTTTAATGAGCGAAGGAATTAAAGCTTTAGGATACAAAGTTTACGGTTGTGACCTTTTGGAAGATAGAATAAAGCTTGCAAATAGCAGGGGAATTGAGTCTTACAATTCAAAAGATTTAGATAAATTTGCAGAAATTATCCAAGAAAAAAGCTGCGGCATTGATGCGGTATTTATGACATCAGGTGCTGATAAAGCCATTGATGTTGCTCTAAAAGTTGTAAGAAAAGGCGGGAAAATTCTTGTTTTTTCAAGCACTCCGCATAATAACGGCTATCCTAATAATGAGATATACTATAAAGAACTTACGATTCTTGGCAGTTATTCTCCATCTCCAAAAGACTTGGAAGATTCTTTCAATTTAATTACAAAGAAAAAAGTAAATGTTAGAGGGCTTACAAGTATTTATCCAATCGAAAAAATACAGCAAGCTTTTGATGATACAGTATCTAATAAAATTTTTAAGGCATATATAAAAATCGGAGAAGAATAGGAAAAACAGAATATGCATAATGCGATTTTAGTATTTTTAGGCGGAGGAATGGGAGCAGTTGTAAGGTATTGTTTATCTGTAATTTTGCCTTCAAAAAACGGGGATTTTTTCCCTTATGCAACACTTTGCGCTAATTTTTTAGGATGTTTTATTGCTTCTGCTGTGTTCACATATTTTATTGCTCAAAGCAACATAAACCAGAGTTATAAAAATTTCTTAATTGTTGGATTTTGCGGAGGATTAAGCACATTAAGCGCAATGTCATTAGAGATTATGGAATATATACAAAGTGGTGAATATATAAGAGCCGGAGGATATATCTTAACAAGTTTGTTAATTTGTACAATTTCGGTTATACTTGGAGTTATACTGGTTAAAAAATATGTTTAACAGAAATATTTTTAAAAAAAGAATACTTTTTGTAGGTATACCTGATATGGCATATATCGGGTTAGACGGTCTTTTGATGGCGGGAGTAAATATAGTTGGTGTATTAGGACCTAAAAAAGACCATAACATGTATTATGATTTTAAAAATTTTGTTGAGTCAAGACATTTAAATTACATAAACTATGATGAACTTGACGAGCCTGAGCTTATAGAACAAATTCGAAATATGGATATTGATGCGGCTGTCGTATGTTCTTTTAATTATAAAATACCAAAAATCCTTCTTGAAAGTACAAAGGATGGATTTATAAATGTACATCCGTCAATGCTGCCTAAATATAGGGGCGGAAACCCTTATTCCAGAGTGATAATGAATGGTGAAACAGAGACCGGTGTAACAATTCATTTTATGGATGAAAGTTTTGATACCGGCGATATAATTGCACAAAAGCCATATCATATTCATTCCAAAGCCACAATGGGAACGATTTTTAATGAATTAAATGTCATTGGTATAGAACTATTATTGCAAGTTTTACAAGCATACGAAACAGAACCGCTTCCAAGGCTTGCTCAACCCAGAGGAGATTTCGTTTCCGGAAAAGGACTTAGTGAATCTGAATTATTTATTAACTATAACAAGACTGCAGAAGAGATTGAACGATTTATAAGAGCTTTAAACCCATTTATACTTGCAAGTACTTCCTTTAGGGGCAACATGATGAAAATAATGAAAGCTGAAGTCGCATCAGATGCATTTTGTATTCCTCACCCTGCCGGAACAGTTGCAAAAATTGAAGACGATAAGTTTTTTATAGCGACATCCAAAGGGCTGATTGTGCCAACCGTGATGCAATTTGGAAGCTTCTTTATTGGTGATAGCAAAGATTTCATAAGAATTGTTAATCCGAAAATCGGAGAAGAGTTCAAATAAGGTTTTTGTTCTGTGCTAAAAAGAAAAAGTAACCAAAAAATAAGACGATTGAGATGGTTAAAAAACATACAGGAACAGATTTAAGGGGAAATGGATAAATTATATTTTTTGACAGCAGGTGTTCCGCTAAAAGCTGGAAACAAAGGTTATAAAAGAGGATTTGAAGTTCATGACGAAATGGGTCTGGACGGATTAGAGCTTGAGTTCGTACACGGTGTGAGAATTTCCGACAAAAGCAGAGATGAAGTTAAAAACTCAAATAAAGTAATAACGGCACACGCTCCGTTTTATGTCAATTTAAACGCAAGGGAAGAAGAAAAGGTTGAAGCTAGCATACAAAGAATTATTGAAACCGCAGAAACCACAAATTTACTAGGCGGCTATAGCATAACATTTCATGCCGGATTTTATCTGGGAATGGATTCAGAGAGTGTTTACCAAAAGATTAGAAACGGTATAGAAATTATTACAAAAGAACTTGAAAAAACAAATAACAAAATATGGATTCGCCCCGAAACTACAGGTAAATCAACTCAATGGGGGGATTTGGAAGAAATCATAAAACTCTCGAAAGAATTTCCTACAGTACTTCCTTGTGTAGATTTTTCTCATATACATGCCCGTTATAACGGATTTTGGAATACTTATGATGAATTTGCATCAATATTTGAAAAAATAGGAGAAGAATTAGGACAAGATGCTCTTAATAACTTTCATGCTCATATTGCAGGAATTGATTATGGTGCAAAAGGAGAAAAAAAGCATTTAAACCTTGAAGAATCGGATATGAATTACAAAGAGCTCTTAAAAGCATTCAAAAACTTTGGAGTAAAAGGTGCCATAGTTTGTGAAAGTCCTAATATTGAAGATGATGCGCAATTAATGAAAGAATATTACTTGAGTTTATAATTTATATTATCTCAACATCGCCTTGTCTGTATATAATTGGTTTTTCGTCTTTAAAACCGGCAACCGTTGATGCTCTGCCTTGGGCTTTACATCCAAAGTCTTCAATTACCAAATCAACTTTATCACCTATATACTTAATAGTTTCTTCGTAATTGAGTGCCGGAGGTTCACCGGAAATATTAGCACTTGTAGTAGCTAAAACTCCTCCTTCAATATTTTTGCATATATTTGCAAAAGTTTCATTATCCGGAACCCTTATTCCTACAGTGGGTAAGTTTGAAGTCATGTAATCTGGTGTTTTTTCGGATTTTGTAAGCACAAGAGTCAGCGCTCCAGGGAAATATTTTTTTATAAGCTTTTGAGCCTCTTTTTCTATCGGCTGTTTCACATAATCAAACAACGGATATATGTCATAACTCATCAAAATCAACGGTTTTTTTGCTTCCCTATGCTTAATTTCATAGATTTTTTTAACTGCTTTTTCACTATTCGGCAAACAACCTACACCCCAAACAGTATCTGTCACAAAAGCTATCACACCGTCATTTTTCAATATTTCGTTTATTTTTTCATAATCTTTACTTTTCATACCAATTCAGTATATTTGAAAACATTTTTTTTGTAAATATTAATCAATTTAACTCAATGTATATTGAGTTAAATTGAAGAACTTGTTTTTTTTGTTAACTTCATTTTCTTCTTCTCTTTATTTGCGAGGTAAAGAGAATTTTTATCATCACTTACAAACTTGTATTAAGAATTACAAATCTAATATATTTACCCCAAACGAAGCAAAAGAAGAAGAGAAAGCACGCGGCTGAATGGATAACCTCTATGCCCTAACGGGC
>CADCNZ010000045.1 GCA_902802935.1 uncultured bacterium
AGCATCAAGATTATAAATATCATCAACAAGTCCCAACAGAAACATTAGCGAACCGCCTAACAGAATTCCTGAAAGCAAGCTTCCGTATGGATAATAACTCAAAAGCACTAAAACCAAAAACGTCAGCATTGCGCTTGACCAAATAGCAACTCCGCCAAGTCTTGATATTGGCAATTTGTGTATTTTGCGCTCATTTGGTAAATCTACCAAACCTTCTTTTTGAGAAAATTCTATTACAAATGGTACAATAAACACACCTATAAGGTATGATATAAAAGCTCCTATTATATGTGCTTGTGTTAGTTTGATTATCATGTAAAACCTTTATATTTATTTATACTTATTATTTTATAACAAATAAAAAAGAGGAGAAATATTTCTCCTCTTTTTTATTTGTTTCTAATATAGCGGATATTTTTTACATAATTTTAATGAATCTTGTTTCAATGCTTCTAACTTTTGTTCGTCATCTGAGTTTTTAATCGCTTCTGCAATAATTCTTGAGACTTCTTTCATATCATCTTCTTTGAAACCTCTGGTTGTCATTGCCGCAGCTCCAAGTCGAATTCCTGATGTTACAAATGGACTTTGCGGATCATTTGGTACGGTATTTTTATTTGCAGTTATGCCTACTCTTTCAAGTACATTTGCCATGTCTTTGCCGGTTTTACCGGTTTTTCTTAAATCTAAAGTCATAAGATGATTTTCAGTCATGCCGCCGACAATATCCAATCCATTATCTAAAAGTCCTTGTGCCATAGCTTTTGCATTTTTTACAATTTGTTCGGCATATTTTCTAAAAGAAGGTTCAAGAGCTTCTTTTAATGCTACGGCTTTGCCTGCAATAATGTGTTCTAAAGGACCGCCCTGAATTCCAGGGAAGACAGCTTTATCAATTGCAGCTGCATATTCTTCATCACACATTATGATTCCGCCCCTTGGTCCTCTAAGTGTTTTATGAGTTGTTGTAGTAACGATTTGAGCATAACCTGCAGGTGATGGGTGAACCCCTCCTGCAATAAGACCTGCAATATGAGCAATATCAGCCATAAGAATTGCGCCAACTTCGTCAGCAATTTCTCTAAATTTTTTGAAGTCTATAATTTTAGAGTAATTGCTGGCTCCGCAAATTATTAATTTTGGTTTGCATTCTAATGCCAACTTCCTAACATTGTCATAATCGATTACGCCGTTATCATCTACTCCGTATTGTGTAACATTAAAATATGTTCCGGAAAAATTAACCGGTGAACCGTGACTAAGGTGTCCGCCGTTTGATAAATCCATACTCAATACGCTGTCGCCGTGTTTTAGTAGTGCAAAGAACACTGCCATATTTGCTTGTGCGCCTGAATGCGGTTGTACATTGGCATGATCCATATGAAATAACTCGCAAGCACGCTTTTGGGCTAGGCTCTCAATCTTATCTATTATTTCACATCCGTTGTAATAACGTTTTGCAGGTTTTCCTTCTGCATATTTGTTAGTCAGAACGCTGCCGCAAGCTTCCATAACTGCCTGAGAAGTAAAATTCTCGCTTGCAATTAGTTCTATTGTGTTTCTTTGTCTCTCAAGCTCTTCATCTATATATCCGGCAAGCTCTGTGTCTTCTTGTCTTACTTTTTCTAAATTCATTAAAAACTCCTCTCTTACGTTTTATTATATTATATTGAAATTTGATTAGTAAGACAATTTGTTAAGATTTACCAAGAAATTGTGTATAGTAAAAAGCGGCGGTACTTTGTACCGCCGCTTTTTATATATTTGGTTAAACTTCTGCAGGCTCAGGCTGTGAGTGTCCTTCTTTTCTTTCAAAAACAAGTTTTTCTTTTCCTTCACCTTCTGAAGCATCAAGTTTTAAGAGGATTGTATCCCCCGGCTGATATGCATTACCCAAGATTTCTTCAGCCAACTGATCTTCAATCTTTCTCTGAATTAATCTTCTCAACGGTCTTGCACCATAAGCCTCGTTATAACCGTCTTTTGCAAGGTAATCCTTAACTTCATCAGTAACTTCGATAGAAAGTTCTCTTTCAGACAATCTCTTGAATAAATCTTTCATCATTAAGTCGACAATCTGTCTGATTTCTTCCTTGCTCAAGTGAGAGAATACGATAATATCGTCAATACGGTTCAAGAATTCAGGTCTGAATGCCTTCTTCAATTCTTCATTAACAGTATCTTTGAGTTTTTCGTATTTATCCTTCTTTGCATCATCAGCAGTAGCTGAGAAACCGAGTTTGCCTTGAGTTGTTATCATACTTGCACCAACGTTTGATGTCATTAT
>CADCNZ010000046.1 GCA_902802935.1 uncultured bacterium
AATTCCTGTAACACTGACAACTTTGAGGGTATTTCTTGTCAAAATTTCAGAACAAGTTTTTGCAATTCCAATACAAGTTATTACAACGTTTATTTTGAAAAATCAAAATGAGATTAAAACAAATAATGGAGTTCGTTCTATAGTGTATAACGGAAACATTATTCCATTGTATTATCTTTCAGATATTTTAAAATTGGAACCGGTTCCGCGCGGTGAAAAAGAAACTATACTAATTATTGAATCTGACGATAAGACTATCGGACTTGTTGTAGACAAGCTATTGGGCGATCAGGATATTTTACAGAAAAAACTTTCTCCGCCGCTATATAAAGTTAAAAACATATCCGGCATTACAAATCTCGCATCAGGAGAATTGTGTTTAATACTCAACATGCAAGATATTTTGCATTATGATTGTAATAAAGCGATTAGTTCTTCCAATGCTCAAAAAATGTTACCGGCAGACGCTCTTACATATAAGCGAATACTTGTTGTGGATGATTCTATTACAACAAGAACTATGGTTAAAAATATATTGTTAAATTCAGGTTATATTGTGGATGCTGTATCAGATGCTGGGGAGGCGCTTGTTAAACTGAAACTTAATCATTATGATTTGGTAATAACAGATTTAACAATGCCGAAGGTTGACGGCTATGAGTTTATTGAAAGAATTAAGAATGATGAAATGTATATGGATATTCCTGTAATTGTTATGAGCTCAATACCAAAACAAGATGCAAATAAAAAACTCAATCAATTTAATATTGAGTACTATGTTCCTAAGGATAATTTTAATCAGGTTGAGTTCTCTCAACAAGTCAAAACAATTCTTACCAAGTATCATGTATAAACTTATTTCATAAGATATTGTGCAACCGGTGCGGGTACGAAATTAGAAATATCTCCGTTATTCATTAAAATCTCTCTAATGCCTGATGAAGATATAAAATTATATTCAGGTTTTGATATTAAAAAGATTGTTTTAATTCTGTTATAAAGAGATGTGTTTGTTTGCGCCAATTGCATCTCATATTCAAAGTCTAAAGATGTTCTCAAGCCTCTTAACAAAACCTCTGCACCGCATTTTTTTGCAAATTCAACTGTTAGTCCTTCAAAAGACATGACTTCTACGTTTCTTATTCCTTCTACACTTTCACGAATTAATTTTTCTCTCACGTCAACCGGTAAAAATCCTGCTTTTTGAGAATTATATGAAACTGCTACAATAACTTTTTCAAATATTTCTGTACCGCTTTTTAATATATCTATATGGCCGTTGGTAATGGGATCAAAACTTCCCGGATAAATTGCAATTGTCATTTTTACCTCCCAAAAACAGGCGGCGGCTGAATGTATAACGGTTTCAGCGTTCTCCAGTTATTTTCTTTTTTTTGTAATGATAATTTAACAAGAATTTCACCCAGCGGATAAGAGGATGCTTGGTAAGACACTGCTTTTTTTGCATTCTTACTAAGTCTTTCTATCAAATTATTATCGGTTATAACAGTTTTTCCTTTGACTATTTCATCAACTTTTTCAAGCTCGATTGCTCCGAGAATTTTACCGTCAAACAAGTATGCTTTATTTTTTTTAGCATCCATTGCTACCAGATCTTTACCGCCAAGAATTTCTGATAAAATCTCTAATGATGATATTCCTATAGCATTTATACCGAGTTGTTGGGCTAAAACTCTTGCGACTGTGGTACAAGCTCTTATGCCCGTAAAACTTCCCGGTCCAATATCTGTCACTACAGTATCAATGTCAGAAGGCTTTAATCCTGAATCCTTTAATACTTTAACTATTGTTGAAATTAAATATGCGGAGTGATAATTTTCTCCGTCAGATAAAATGGTTTCACTTTTTATTATTTTATTGTCTTCTGCCAAGGTTATATATGTTTTATCCAGACAAGTATCAAAAGCTAATATTTTCAATTTCCCAGTCCTTCTACTACAGATTTATTTTTATTTCCGACAGATTTGAATTCATATATTCTTGAATCATCATCGTCGTACGTCACATTAATTTCAATTCTTTCGAAAGGAATTTCACCTTGAGAAAACTCTGCCCATTCCACAAAAGTTATTTTCCTTCCTTCGGAGTATTCTCTTAGTTCTTCCGTTATAGTACTTATACCGGTATTTTCTAGGCGATATAAATCAAAATGATAGACAGGTATAGATGCACTGTGGTACTCATTCAATATTACAAAGCTTGGGCTTGTAACCTTTTCTTTTACGCCTAATGCTTCTGCAACAAGCTTTACAAAGGCAGTTTTACCGGCTCCTATTTCGCCAAAAAGATTTACAAAGCAGCCTTGCTCTTTAACTAATTCAGCAAACTTATATGCAAGCGCTTTAGTTTCTTCTATATTTGCACATTTCCGAATATATTTATTTTCCATATTATTATTTTAATATAAATACTTTAAAATACATATTTGTTTCGGAATAAAAATTAAATTCTAAGCTTCACTTTCTGCCGGAAGCTGATTTTTGGGTATATATTCTTCTTGTTCTTCTTCGATTGGTTTTATGGGAAGGCGGAATCCAAATGTTGAGCCCTCTCCTTCTACAGAATTAACAAATACTTGTCCATGGTGGTGTTTTTCAATTGTAACTTTGACTAAATGCAACCCCAATCCTGTACCTTTCACTGTATGTGTAGCGTTTTCAACTCTGTAGAATCTGTCGAATACACGTTTTTGGTCTTTTTCAGAAAGTCCAGGTCCTTGATCTTCAACACTAACTTCTACATATTCTCCGTCACGGGAACGCTCAGCGCGAATCTTTATACGTTTGCCATCAGGTGAATATTTTATTGCATTTGAAAGAATATTCATAAAGGCACGTGAAATGCTGTCAACATTCAAGTATATTTGAGGTAAATCAGGTTCTTTCATAATAGAAATTGTAAGGTCATGTTCTTTTGCAAGAACTTGAACCTGATTAACGGCATCTTCAATAATTTCAACAATATCTTGTTTGGTTTTTTCGAGATGTAAATTTTGTGCTTCGTAACGTGAAAAATCAAGGATGTCGTTAACCATACGATTAAGTCTTATAATCTCTTGATTCATTACTCCGATAAATTCACGTTGTGTGTTAAAATCGAAATCATTGCCGAAATTATAAAGTGTATCAATGTAACTTCTTAAAACTGTTACAGGAGTTCTGAGTTCGTGTGAAACGTTGGATATGAAGTTAGAACGAAGTTGATCCATTTCAACCTCTTTTGTAACGTCAATAATAATTATTATGTAGCCTACGTATGAGTTAGAGCGCGTGAACATAGGCGAAATTAAACACTTAAGAGTTCTGGAATCTATATGAATGTTGAATGTAAGCGGTGTTCCGTCATCTTCCATCGGAGTGTCTTTGAATTCCGAAATTTTATCAGCAAAGCAAAATTCACCGCTTGAATCACAGAATTGTTGTATTTGCGTGTTTAATATATCCTCTTCTTCGACTTCTAAAAGCCTTTTTGCATAGTTATTAACCATAATTACTTTGTCGTGATTATCACATACAACAACACCGTTAACAATGCTCATCAAAACAGATTCAAGCTTGTTGCGTTCAAAAGTTAAGCTTTCAATAGTTTGTTCATTATAACGGCTCAAGCGTTCAGACATGTCGTTAAATGCAGCATATAGTTCCTGAGTTTCAGAATCCGTTCCTTTATCATCCAACATATAGCCGAATTCACCGGAGGAAATCTTTTTTACACCTTGATGAAGCTTGCGCAATTCTCGAGTAATAATAGCTGAATTCATATATACAATACCCAGAACGACAAGCCATGCAAGAATAAAGACAATTATTATTGATATACGCGATGTTGTAGTAACCTTGTCAGTGATACTTCCGGATAGACCAACTTCCACAGAGCCTACGATTTGTTTTTCATTAAGGTTTTTAACTACCATAGGTGAACTTACCGGTATACGCGCTTTTGCGGCTTGCTCAGGATAGTCATCTTTGCTTGAATATATTATTTTTGAGGTGTTATCTTTGAAAATTATATATGAAATATCGTCATTACTATTTAAAATAGATACTGCGTTTGTTCTCAGAGCATCATATTTTGCCAGCGGCGGAACTTCTTTTGTTACCTCTACACCTTCGATTGCAAGTGTTTTCGCAAGCACTTGTGCAAAGTTTCTGTAGGCATCATTCATGTTTTTACCGATGCTGTATGTGGCAAAAAATGCAGCGCACAGAATAAATGCAGTACTCAAAATCAAGCCTGTTACTATCAAACGGGTTTGTGCAGAAACACTTTTTTTCTTCTCAGAAACTTTCTTTATCTCTCCGCCATTTTCCATAATGAAATTATATCACGTAAAGTTTTTACGGGCAACAGGGATTAAAGGTTACTTTTATGATAGGTTTTGTTTTCTTGTATTATTTATTATGTATTCCTTATGCCTATATGCTTCCGAATTTTACAAGATTTTGTTTTCTCATACGAATGTTTTTGGGAGTAATTTCAACGAGTTCATCGTCTCCTATGTATTCAAGACATTCTTCGAGTGTTAATTCTTTGTGAGCTTGAAGTGTTACCATTACATCTGCGGTTGCACTTCTCATATTAGTAAGTTTCTTGGTTTTGCAGATATTTACAACGATGTCTTGAGCTTTATTGCCTTCACCAATTATCATACCGCGGTAAACTTTTGTATGCGGAGTTACAAAGAACACTCCGCGATCTTCAAATTGAGCGAGTGCATACGGAATTGCTTCTCCTTGTTCGTGAGCAAGGATAGAACCGCTTCTTTGTTTAGGAATATCTCCTGCATATGATTTATATTCGTCAAATGTATGATACATAATGCCTTCACCACGTGTCATACGAATAAATTCGCTGCGGAATCCGATTAGTCCTCTTGCCGGTATTGAGAATTTTAGGGTTGTTCTGCCGTTTGCATTATTCATTTCAAGCATTGTTGCCTTTCTGCCTGATAGCCTGTCAATTGCTGAACCTGCATATTCTTCGGGAACATCAATAAGAAGGTTTTCAAAAGGTTCACATTGCTCGCCGTTTATGGTTTTATAAATTACTTCCGGCTTAGATACTTGGAATTCATATCCTTCGCGTCTCATAGTTTCAATTAATATGCCCAAGTGAAGTTCTCCTCTTCCTGAGACCTTGAAACAGTCTGTAGAATCTGTATCTTCAACTCGCAAACTCACATTTTTTTCAAGTTCATCATAAAGTCTTTTCCTAAGTTGTCTTGATGTTACAAATTTCCCTTCCTGCCCTGCAAACGGGCTGTCGTTAACTGAAAAATTCATTTGCAGAGTAGGTTCATCTACTTTTATTAGCGGCAAAGGGTTTATATTATTTGTATCACAAAGAGTTTCACCAATTTGAATATCTGAAAAACCTGCAATGCCAACTATATCACCGGCTTCTGCTTCATTAATCTCAACTCTGCCCAAATCTTTGAAACCAAATAATTTAGTAATTTTTCCTTTGTTCACAACGCCCTCTGCATTTACCCATGCTACTTGATCTTGTGAATGTATAACACCATTTACAATTCTGCCGATAACAATTCTTCCGACATATTCATTATAGTCAAGTGTTGTAGCCCTGAATTGAAAAGGTTTTGAGGAATCACCTTCCGGCTCTTTTATATTAGCTAAAATGCAATCCAGCAAAGGAATCATATCCTTTCTTTCGTCATCAAGATTTTTTATTGCAAATCCGTTTAAACTGCTTGCATATATGTATGGAAAGTCTATTAAATCTTCTCTGTCCGTTAATTCTGTGAATAAGTCAAAAACCTTATCTAAAGCACCATCAGGATCAGCTGCAGGCTTGTCAATTTTGTTAATCACAACAATAATTTTTATCCCAAGCTCCAGTGCTTTGGATAAAACAAATCTTGTTTGCGGCATCGGACCTTCTGCAGCATCCACAATCAAGAGTGCTCCATCTACCATGCCTAAAACACGTTCAACTTCTCCGCCGAAGTCAGCGTGCCCCGGAGTATCAACAACATTAATTTTTACTCCTTTATAATCTATTGAAATGTTTTTAGACAGAATTGTAATTCCGCGTTCACGCTCTAAATCGTTACTGTCAAGTACTCTTTCTTGAACCTGTTGTCCTTCTCTAAATACTCCGCTTTGTTTTAATAAACAGTCAACGAGAGTTGTTTTTCCGTGGTCAACGTGTGCAATGATTGCGATATTTCTTATATTTTTAGTCATTTTAACCTGCTTCGGCAATTGCCGCCCTTTTTCTAGTGTGTTTTTTACACTTATATTGTATCAAAAAAATTTTCTTTTCAACAGGAAAAAATTTTTAACAAAAATTTTTTTATGAATTATACCCGTAAGGCGAATATAAAATAGAACAAAAGCATATTAATTTTATATAAAAACCATTTATTATGATGAGGTGTATACAAAAAGGGAGAAAAATTATGATGTTACTTTTTAGATGGATTTTATTTTCTTTTGCAATTATGCTCATCGGATGGATTTTACCCGGCATTTCAATTGAGGGGTTTGTAAGTGCATTAATTGTCACCGTTGTTCTTGCTCTTATCAACATTTTTATACGACCTTTGATAGAATTTATATCTTTACCGATAAATATCTTAACTCTTGGTCTTTTTAGCCTTGTTATTAATGCACTTTTATTTATGCTTGCAGGATTTTTTGTTTCCGGGGTAGAAATTGATAATTTTTGGTGGGCATTGTTGGCATCAATTATACTCTCTATTCTTGGAGTATTAATAGATAATATTACAAACAAAAATGTATAATAAAAAAGAGGTGGTTTTTCACCTCTTTTTAAACTTCATTTTCTTTAAAGAATTTTTCTGTTACGTGTCCCGCACAAGCACCTAATAAGGTATTGACAACAAGGTATCCTGCAAATAATGGTAGCGCCGCTGTTCCGGCTATTGCAGCTACTCCTAATGCTGTAGCGCCGCCACCTATTCCGGTCCCCCATAAAGTTCCTTTTATTCCTTGGAAATTCGGCTGTTGATACTTTGAAATAACTTTTGACTTATTGTATTTTCTTGGAGTGGGACAACAATTTATTGGTTGAACTTGCATAAAAACCTCCTGTTTTTATATTTGTATGCATAACTTTTAATCTTTGTCTTATTTTAATTTTTATGAAAATAGATGTCAATTAATAATTAAGAATTGTAAAGTATACACTTGTTAAACTATGAATTTTATTTTTTTTGCGAATTCAAATTATACAATATTGACTAATTTTTACCTCTTAGCCAATCTTCATATGAGGTGCCGTTATATTTATCAGGCATAGAACAGTAAAGTGAAAATAAAAAATATATTTTATTATATTAAATATAAATTTTATAAATTTTAAACCAACTTTTTTCATAAAATTTGTCCGTGTGGCGGTTTGTTCTTTTGTCATTATAGCGGACAATTTAAATATGGACAAGTCCCTTTTAGAAAAACTTGCTAAAAGAATTAAGGAATTGAGAAAAATACATAAAATTTCTCAAGATGAATTATCTTTTCGTGCCGGAATCGGTCGTTCTACATTAGGCAATATTGAAACTGCGCAAAATGATGTTACATTTACAAAAATAAGTAAAATTGCTAAAGCGTTTAATTTATCCTTATCTGAATTTTTAAATTTTTAAGAAAAAGACAGGTCGAGCGAAACTCGACCTGTCTTTTTATATTAAGTATTTAGATACTTTTTTGTTATTTCAACAAAGCACCGACTGCTTTATAGACTTCCATTCTCTGAGCAGCATCTTTTTCAGCTTTGCTGTATAGTGCTTCTGCAGCATCAGGATTTGTCTTGAGAAGTGATTTATATCTGCCTTCACTTCTGATAAAGTCTTGGTAAGCACCTTTAGGCTCTTTAGCATCCCAAGTAAACGGTACTTCTGCTGCCGGATTGTATCTGTAAAGCGGGAAGTATCCTGCTTCAACTGCACGTTTTTGTTCTGTCTGAGTCTTAGACATATCAATACCGTGTGCGATACAAGGAGCATAAGCAAATATGATTGATGGTCCGTCATAAGCTTCTGCTTCTAAGAATGCCTTCAATGTTTGGTTTCTGTCAGCACCCAATGCAACAGATGCAACGTAAACATAACCGTAAGACATAGACATTAAGCCCATATTCTTCTTATAAGTTGGTTTACCGCCTGTAGCAAATTTTGCAACAGCACCTGTAGGTGTTGATTTAGAAGCTTGACCACCTGTATTTGAGTAAACTTCTGTATCAAGAACGAGGATATTAACATTCTTGTTTTGAGCA
>CADCNZ010000047.1 GCA_902802935.1 uncultured bacterium
AAATTACTTAATGCTGTTTTTAACAAAAAAACTCTGGCTAAAAACGCGGTAATAATTTCTAAAGCAGCTGCAATTCTTGATATCCCTGTAATTATAACAGAGCAGTATCCCAAAGGACTTGGCAATACTATAAATGAAATTAAACAAGTTCTCGCACAACCTGAATTATTTGAAAAAACATCTTTCTCGGCTCTTGACGATTCAAATATATTAGAATCGTTAAAAAACTTCAAAAAGAGGCAAATTGTATTATTTGGAATAGAAACTCATATATGCGTCAGTCAAACCGCCAATGCATTATCAGAGGCCGGATATGACGTGAATGTTATTCTTGATGCTTGCGGAAGCCGTTCTGAAATAGAACACAAAGCCGGCTTGAATAGGATTAAATCTAATAACTGTAATGTTATCACAACTGAAATCGCTTTGTTTGAATGGTTAAAAAGTTCTCGCCATCCAAATTTCAAAGAAATTCAAAATTTAATAAAATAAAAAACTATATTCTGGCAAGTTTTAAAAGCTTTGAAAGTTTTTCTTTTGTTGTACCAATGCCTGTTAACAACATTGTTGATTTTTCGTTAGTACGCTCGTCTTCAATATTACATTTTTCGTAAAGAATTTCAGAAAGTTCATATCCCGATAAACCATCTTTTTTTATTAACAATTTTGTTATATCTTCTCCATAAAATTCTAAGTTAGACAGTTTTGAACGAATGAATCTCATATTTTCTATAAGCTCTTCAATTTTTTTTCTGCCCTTTTTTGAATTTAAAAAGTTAATATTAGCTTCAATTGTTGCTAACATAGGGTAAGATGGCGAAGTCGTATTTATTAACGCGAGTGAGTTTTTAACATTTAAATCAGTATTATTATGTAAAAGAGCCGTCGGATTTACTCCACCTGCAGTTTTGTGCAGAGATTGAACCGTAAAATCTGCGTATTTTACGGCACTTTGCGGCAAATTATCAGAAAATGGATACAAAGCACCGTGTGCTTCATCAACGATTAAATATACACCGTACTTCTTACAAATTTTGCTTATGTTTTCTATATCAGAAACCAGCCCCTCATACGTTGGCGATGTGACTATAAGTGCGTTTGGAGAATATTTTTTTATTAACTCTTCATACTCAGAAGGTTTTAAGGTTTCATATATTCCCCAATTTTTATTATAAGGTAAATCATATTCTATTATCTTTGCACCCGTTAATATTCCTGCATTTTTGTGACAAGGATGAGCATTTTTCCATATTAAAAGTTTATCACCGGACCTGCAACAAGACAACACAGCTGCTATAATACCTGAAGTCGAACCATTTGTTAAAAAATGAGTAGATTTTACACCGTATATATAAGCTGCTTTTTTTTCAGCTTCAAATAATTTTTCTGTAGGATTATATGCATCAACTTCTGATATATCATTCCTGTACCATTGATAAAATTTATGCATAACACAAATCCTACCATCATGACTTGGTGTAGTGAATAACGTTTTTTTATTTTTCTTCTTCAACATAGAAACTAAACTCATATGTTAAATTTTACATCAAAATATAGAGCAAATATACCTTAGTTCAGATGCAATGTCTCAAACTCAATAATATCAAGAACAAAAATATTAAGTGTATTTTTAACCATTTTAAATTAATTCTAAAGTATTATCATTTTTGAATCACAGACCACTTGTAAACGGATTAAGTGTATGTTATAATATTAGTAGAGATGTTAATAACAATTTTAATCACACTCTAAAACAAAATCTTATTCCGTACATTTACTCAACCACACAAACAATGTAGACCCGAAATTTGAGTCTACTTCCCATAAGGCGAGATACTTGTTGTCTCAAATTTAATCAAAACTACAATTACTCCCGCCAGAGTGTTAACTAGCCCCACACCACTCTTTAAACAAAAAGGTATCCGTTACTAAAATTTATAAGGTGAAAGCAATGGATACGGTACTTGTACAAAGACCCCAGCTTGAAAAAACCGCAACTAGTGCGGCAGGTTTAGGTATTGCCTTGTGTTTATTATTAACACAAAATTTATGGATTTCGGCAAAGGATATAAGCGGAATAACAGGGATTTCACCAACAATAACAAACCTTGCTGAAAAACAGAAAATAGAAGAAGAAAAATTTGAAGCAGAAATTTTAGATAAGTATAGAAATTTACATATAGAAGAAGTGGAAAAAGGTATAAAACATGTAAAAACGGTTAAATATTATAACGGGAAACCTGTAAGAATAAATATTGTAGAGGTTTCCAGAGGAGTAAATGATAGTATTTCTATTGAACCGGCTATAGCATCACAAACACTTGCTTCACGGTC
>CADCNZ010000048.1 GCA_902802935.1 uncultured bacterium
AATATTCTTTTTGATTTTCTTTTACCAATGTTTCAACGGGAAGCCAAGCAAAAATCTCTTTCCACTCCTTTAAAATTACGGTCTGCCACAAACGTCCCATTCTGCCATTGCCGTCTTGAAACGGATGTATAAATTCAAATTCATAATGAAAAACACAACTTTTTATAAGAGGATGCGCATCACTTATTTTCAACCATTCAAATAAATCACCCATAAGTTCCGGAACTCTGTCTGCCGGCGGCGCCATATGTACAACTTTTTCTCCATCAAAAATTCCGACACCATCTGTTCTGTATTTCCCGTTTCTTTCTACTAAATCCTGCATCATAAGTTTATGTGCTTTTAGTAAATCCATTTCTTTATATGGGTTAAGTGATAAAAGCAAATCATAAGCCTGAATTGAGTTTTTGACTTCTTGTATTTCATTGGGATTCCCTAAAACTTTTTTCCCGTCAATTATAGCAGTAATTTGTTTTAAGCTTAAACTATTATTTTCAATAGCCAAAGATGAATGGATAGTCTTTATACGATTTTCTTTTCTCAATTGAACATGGTACGGACTGTCTTGAAGCGAGTTTATTTCTCCAATCTTTTCTGAAATATTGGAAATAAGTTCAATTATTTTTGATGTAATTTCAAAAGGTGGTGTGTACATTCTTGTACTTCCTAGTTATAAATATACTTGAATACTACCATTTTAGCATAAAGTTCGCTTCTTTTATAATGAACTAAAATTATTTATAAATTTTATTTTTAATGGATATGCTTTCATATATTGTTCCTGAATGTCTATATTTTCAGAAACATAAAAAGAAAGGAATTCAAACAATTGTATTACATTACTTTTAATAGTTTCAACTTCTACGGTTCCATGTTGACTTCTGTAGTTAGAATAAATTTGTTTATATGAATTTTTAAACAATCCATGCCAAAGCGGCAGGATTTCTGCATTGATTCTTTGAAGATAATCATCGAAATGAGATGCTAAATAATTGTCAAAATAATCTTTGTTACTAATAGCTAATGCATTTAGTACAATGCTTGGTTCAATAAGAAGAACATCGTTGTCATGCAATTCGTCTAAAATTAGTGAAAAACGTATGAAATACTTTTCTATGTCTCTTAATGAAAAATTTAATAAATCTAGGGTTTGAAATATTAAATTTGTAATATATTTTTGTTCTTTTTCATAATCCATTCCGCGTTGATAACCAAAACCATCAACTATTCTTTGAATATGATAGTTATAATATTTTTTAATATCGACAAAATAATTTATTTTATCCCAAATTTTATTTACGTGAAAGCTTATAAAATCAATCTTATTAGGTTCAGGTAACTGAAATTCTACATCGATAAATTTTCTTAAATATCCCTTTTCCGCCCCCTGGTTTATACCAAAAATCGTTCTAACAGAATTTTCTATTTGTTCCTTATCTATAGCCAAAACGAATAAAACATTAGAGATACCAAAGAAGTGTTTTATTACCTCTAAAGTTTTAATTGTATACATTGGATTACAACGATCTAATTCATCGATAAAAATAATGACTTTTTTGTTTAATTTTTCTTGTATAGATTTTAAATCTTTTCTAAAATCTTGTATTAGATTTTTTAATTCAATATACTCGGATTCAACCATTTTTTTATTAGGATCAAAATTCGCAGAACAATTTATAACTCCTAAGTTGAAACCTGCTTGAAAAGAAACTTTATCGCACAAGTTTTTTATTACATCTTTCACCGATTTAATATCTTCTTCAAGCTCAGTTTTTTCACAGCATGTTTCTATTTTATTCAATAACTCAACCAATAGTGGTATTAATGGTGAGTCATAAAAATCGGATTCCCAAGCATTGTACAAAATGTTTACAGAGTCTTCATTCATTGTTTTGATAAGATTTTGAATAAAATATGTTTTACCACAGCCCCAGGGTGCGATAAGGCTGAATACATTCAAATCAGTATTCAGCAGAATATTTTTAAAATGTTCTGCGACTTCCTTTCGCCCTAACTTATCATTATCAAAAGCATTATTTTTTATAGATTTTTTTAACATTATCTATTCATCCTTATATTCTATAATCCTTTTAGCTTCTTCTTTATAAAATTTTTCTGCATCATCAAGAATAGATGCTAACCGGTTATAACCAGCCTCTCTACATGCAACAGTTCTTTGATGATATAGTTCAGCCAAATCCAACTCAGGTTTTGCTGTAGAATCTATAAAATGTACCCCTCTAGAATTTATAATTTCAGAACCATATCCTCTGCGCATAACCTCGTATTCTTCTTTATTTAATAATTCTGCAATGTTTCTATCTATCCAAAATCCATCTTTGTCTTCAGGAGTATAAAACAATATTTGACCTATTTCATTTAAAGTTACTTCTAATCTTGTTCTTTCTTTTGCAATTCTTATAACACTTTTAAACCATTGTAAAAATATCTTGCTATTAAATGTTCCCAGTATTTCATCATACCCTGCAAGTGGCTTAATATCATTCAGAACATGCCAGGCCTGGGAAATAATCTTTTGTTCCAAAACTGGTTCAGTTTTAGCAATTTTATCATCTTTTGGTTTGTAGATTATACTGATTAAATCACAGAAAAATTCTGGTTGTTCTTTTAACTTTTGCTTTAAAGTTTTAGGCTTTGTTACATGTTCTAGTGCATGGTAAAAACGCCATTCAAGCATAGCAAGAATTTCAAAATCAACAGTTTTATCATCTTGTAACTTTTTAATCATTATACCTATTGTATAAGCATCAATTTGTCTAATATCTTCATTTGTGCCGGATATTCCATCCAATACTTTTATAATTAATGAACTATCTACATTTTGTGCATTATGTAACATTTTACTTATACATTCTGTTGCAGCAACAGGACGATTATATTTTAAGAAATAATTTATTAATTCTAAATCAGAATCTGATTGATATGGTCGTACATCAACATTTGCCCAATAGTTATCTTTAACTTCCTTTGGTAAAGTATCTATCAAATGCCAGATTTCAGATATGGATGGTAATTGTTTGAAAAACTCGGTTTGTTCATCATACTGCCAATTTTTATAAGAAACTTGTTCTAACCATTTAGCACCTGATTTTTTGTATTTATGTGGTGTATAAGTATATAAAAATTGTTTTATTCTGTCATCTTCAGTTTTTAACAATTTTGGATAAATCTCATCATCAAAATTAAAGGTATTAATACTTACAAGGGCATCCGCAACCATGTATGGAGTTTTAACTTTTTTAATTAAATCAATAACAGTTTTAATCTCTGGTTGTTGTTCAAGTAGTGAAAAGAGTGCTGATTTTCTTTTTGAATTTAATTTTCTTTCAATCTTTCTATAATCTTTTGTTTCATCATCTAAATCATAATTTAAGTGAATATTAAACAAAGGAGCAATCTCATTAATTAAATCTTTAGGCTTTATTAAATCTAAAACTATTTCTAACTTGGATATTCTATCATTAGACATTGCCCATTTAGCTTTTTTAAATCTTTTATGATTTCTAATTTCACTTAACAAAGATTCCCATAGCTTGACTCGTACTTTTTCCGGTTTTTTTATTATTCTGGGAGAAGAGATAATTTTTATGATTTTTTCAAAATCATTATCACTAAGAATGTTCAGATGATTAATTATTAATATAATATTATCAATATTTCCTTTAGTTTGTTCTATTAACAATGTTATGTAATGTGATACGAGCTCGTTTCTGTCTTTGACTTTAATAGAATATTCCCACTTATCTGGAAATATATTCATATATTGAGGTTTATTTGTATCATATGCAATTTGGTGTTCCACCGGTAATAATTTTATTAAGACTTGTGTTGCAATATTAGAATGTTCCTTAATTAATCTTGCAACAGTTGTTTTTTGCATGTCTATACCAGCAAGCGTTTGATAATGCCACGGCATAAGAATCTCTGTAATTGAATTTTCCGGTCTGTTATTCCAACGTCCTGCGGGTGTTATCTCCGCCAATTTGCCTAATAATAAAATTGCATCAGTGTAATAAGAAGGATTCCAAGCAAGTCGTTCTAATGCCCATAACAATCCGGAGATATAACACCCTCCTGTAATGCCATCACCTTCTTGTTCAATCAGTTGGCTCATTATTAGACTGTTGCTATTACAAAGAGAATTAATAATAGTTACAAACTCAGAAGGCGCACTTTCAGCCAATGTTGGAATACACTCATTAAGAGTGGCCAATAGCTGCCAACTCGGGTTATTAAATATTGCGCGCAGTACATTATTAGCGAAATAATTAAGTCTATTTTCTGCATGGTCAAATTTGTAATCACTGCAACCTAGCAAA
>CADCNZ010000049.1 GCA_902802935.1 uncultured bacterium
CCGAAATATTCCCTAAGTCAATATTAATAATATTATATCACTTTTTATATCAATGTTTATATGTCTAGTTTTTTTGGAGGAGTAATGTTAAGTTATGTTAACAAATTGAATCTTTTTTTAGCTTTAAAGGCAATTTTTGGAAGAAAAAAAACTTTATATATGTAAGGTTAGGTTTATATAGGTTAGGTTTAGGTATGATTAATAACATCACAACGATGGATTTGCATCCACAGTTGTCGGTGGCAAAAGCAACTCCTTCTCTTACGAGCATGAGCATGCCGCCAATACTGGGATTCAAAACTCCACAACTAAAAGAAAAAGCTAATATGCGTGTTAAAAAAATTAAGCGCGGTGATAATATAATTATTCCGGGCGTTATTGATGACGACTATGTTGATATAGTCGAGGAAGAAGTTAAACAGAAAGCCTCTGAACGCAGCCCCATATTGAATTCGTCTGGAGGGAATTTCTTTGCAACAACAGATATTGCATCGGGCTTTGTCACACCATTTTCTCCTCCGGCGAAGAGAAAGCTTAAATATCTGAAAAATTGTTACATTATAGATTATATACAATCGCCTCAACAAAGATGCGGTTTGGGTACAAATGCAATAAAAGCACTTGCGGAGAAAGCCATGTTCGATAAAAAAGCAGAAGGCCGTATTGTGACCTATTCTGCTCCAATACTTCGAGAGTCATCACCTGCAATATTCTTTTATAAATTAGGATTTAGGTTCACTGAACCGGAAGCAAATGAATATATTGAAAAGTGTTTGAAGGACAAAGTACCTGATATTCCGGCTCAAATAGGGATGATGTATCTTCCTCGAACACAGCTGCATAAGCTTTTAAGGTATGGAGAACTTTTCTAAATGACCGAAATTAGTAACAACATACAAAACACACCTGTACAAGCTCAGCATAGCACAGATTATAATACAGATGCTCATACTTCAACAAATATGAAAGTCGAGCGTCCTAAAATTACTGCATACCAAGGTCCTGCATCTATGCCTCAACATAATGTTTATTCCGATCAGAAAGCGTCTCTAAAAATAAGACAAATTAATGATGATATATATGAAGGCTCAAAAGGTTTTGTACCAAAGAAAATAAGTAAGAAATCAAATATTGATAAATTAGAAAAATCACAGGAGATAAAAAATGAATTCGATAGCAAACTGTATTTTAAGATTTTTGGCGGGCTTACTCTTACAGCAATCATTATTGCCGGTTTACGTAAAATACGAAGAAAATAAATTTTAAAATACTTGTTAACTTTATCTAATCTTAATTAGTATTCTATAATTTTGTGATAAAATTATTGAGTGGTTGAATTTTTTTCTCAATCACAAAACATTATCACTTTTTAAAGGAGAGTATATATGTGCGGAATTGTAGGATATGTTGGAGACAAAACTGCAATTGATATATTGTTGGAAGGGCTTACTAGTCTTGAGTACAGAGGTTATGATTCTTCGGGCGTTGCATTAAATATTGATGGAAAAGTACAATTATTTAAAGCACAAGGAAAGTTACAAAATCTTAGAAATATTGTAGAAAATGACTACAAAAACATATCAAAATCTACAATAGGTATAGGACATATTCGTTGGGCAACTCATGGTGTTCCGTCTATTGCTAATGCTCATCCCCACACTTGTAATTGCGGAAAAGTAGCCATTGTTCATAACGGAATTATTGAAAATTTTAAGGAACTCAAAATTAAACTGGAAGCTAAAGGATGCACATTCCGTTCTCAAACCGATACTGAAACTGTTGCACACCTAATTGCAACAAAATATGCTGAAACACACGATTTAACTGAAGCCGTAAGACTTGCTACAAAAGAAATTGAAGGAGCTTATGCTCTTGCCGTTATACATCAAGATGTAAAAAATACAATTGTAGCAACAAGAAGAAATGCTCCGCTTGTTATAGGTTTTGGCGAAGGAGAAAATTACGTCGCTTCCGACATTCCGGCTCTTATAAAATACACAAAACGTGCAATGTATTTGGATGACAATCAAATTGTAACTCTGACACCTCAAAGTGCTAAAGTTATTGATATTGATAACAATCCAATAGATTTAAAAATAGAAACATTGCCTTGGGAACCTGTAGCCCTTTCTAAAATGGGATACAAGCATTTTATGCTCAAAGAAATCCACGAGCAGCCGGATGTTGTCAGAAACGTATTAACAGGTAAGCTTAGAGCATGTGATGAACCAATTATCCTGAATGAGGTTACAATTGATAAAAATAAATTAAAAGATTTGAACAGAATTCAAATTGTGGCTTGCGGAACATCACTTCATGCCGCTATGGTCGGAAAGTACATAATTGAAGATTTCTGCGGAATTCCCGTAGAAGTTGAAGCCTCAAGCGAATATATTTACAGAAAAACAATAACTGACGAAAACACACTTGTCATAGGTGTATCACAGTCAGGAGAGACTGCCGATACAATTACTGCTGTAAGACTTGCAAAGAAAAAAGGCTCTCACATACTTATTGTTACCAATAGGCCTGATTCAACAATGGCAAGAGAAGCAGACAGTTTAGTTCCGGTTAATGCCGGTATCGAAGTTTCGGTTGCCGCTACAAAATCATATATGGCTCAGTTGATTTCATTCTACCTTCTTGCGATTTATATGGCAGAAGTAAAAGGTTCTACACCCAGAGAAGAACTTATTGAACTTAAACATGAACTCATTGTGCTACCTCAAAAAATTGATAAAATTTTAACCCATAAAGATAATATACAAAAAGTTGCAAGAAAATTTTCAAGTTTTAAAGATTTCATTTTTGTAGCGAGAGGAATTAATTTCCCAACAGCACTTGAAGGTGCATTAAAGCTCAAAGAAATCAGTTATATAAACGCTACAGGCTATTCTGCAGGCGAACTTAAGCACGGCCCTATCGCAATGCTTGACGATTCCATGCCTGTTCTTGCGATTCTGATGAAAGGCAAAGTCTATGAAAAAATATTGTCTAACGCAGAAGAAGCAAAAGCACGTAATGCAAGAATGATTGCTCTGACAAATTCTGAAGACAGTAAACTTGAAGATTTATTCGAAAATATTATTCAAGTTCCTGAAATATCAGAAATCTTATCGCCTGCACTTGCTATAGTTCCATTACAGCTTTTAGCTTATTATATAGCTGAATTTTTAGGAAAAGATGTTGACCAGCCAAGAAATTTGGCAAAATCTGTAACGGTAGAGTAGTATGAAAGTGATTTCAGAACTAATAGAATTAAGTAATTGCGGGATTTTTTCCACTGAATATATTGAAGCAGAGTTAACAAAACGTAATATTAACCCATTAAGATGGGCTATTGTAAGTGTTAGTGATACAATTATTACTATAAGTGTAGCGAATCTACAAAAATAGAAAGGCTGAAATATGAATATGACAGAAATGAAATGCGATATTAAAGACATGTCACTTGCTGAACAAGGTAAAAATAATATCGAATGGGCTATGAAAGATATGCCTGTTTTAGAGCAAATAAAGAAAAGATTTATGGTTGAAAGACCTTTTGCAGGACTTAGATTGGCAGCATGTTCTCACGTTACAAAAGAAACAGCTGCGCTATGTATTGCAATGCAAGCAGGTGGAGCTGATGCAATTTTAGTTGCATCAAACCCTCTATCAACTCAAGATGACGTTGCGGCAGCACTGGTAAAATATTATAATATTCCGGTTTTTGCAATTGCAGGCGAATCTGTTGAAACATACAGATCTCATATTAAAGAAGCTATTAATCATCGCCCGAATTTAATTATTGAAGATGGCTGCGATTTGGTATCAACACTGCATTCTGATTATCCTGAACTAACTTCTAATGTTATTGGTTCAACTGAAGAAACTACTACAGGTATTATAAGATTACAGGCTATGGAAAAAGACGGAGCTCTCAAATTCCCAGCAGTCGGTGTAAACACAAGCTTAACAAAGCACTTGTACGATAATCGCTACGGTACAGGTCAAAGCTCAATGGACGGTATTATGAGAGCAGCCAACATTCTTATTGCCGGAAAAACTGTTGTTATTTCAGGCTATGGATGGTGCGGAAAAGGCTGTGCCCTTAGGGCAAAAGCACTTGGTGCAAACGTAATTGTTTGTGAAGTAGATCCGCTAAAAGCGCTGGAGGCTGCTATGGAAGGATACAGAGTTATGCCTATTGCCGAAGCAGCTCTTGAAGGCGATATTTTCTTAACAGTAACAGGCGACAAGCATGTAGTTGATATTCAACACCTTCTTTCAATGAAAAATGGTGCAATGGTCGCAAACGCAGGTCACTTTGACTGGGAAGTAAATGTTAATGGATTAAAAGAATTTACAACAGAAATTAAACAAATCAGACCATATTTACAAGAATACAAACTAAACAACGGAAAATCTGTTTATGTACTTGCAGAAGGAAGATTGGTTAATCTTGGTGCCGCAGAAGGTCATCCTGCATCTGTTATGGATATGAGTTTTGCAAATCAAGCACTTGGTATGGAATTTATAGTTAAAAATCAAGGAAAACTGGAAAACAGACTATATACATTACCGGAAAGTGTTGATAAATCGATTGCTGAACTAAAATTAAAAACTATGGGAATAAGCATTGATTCACTTACTCCTGAACAAGAAGAATATTTAAATAGTTGGAAAATATAATATATAAACATAGTTACAAAAAAAGAAAGAGATTATATTTCTCTTTCTTTTTTTATTGTATTAATTATTATATTCCTTGCCTGTATCGCATCTTCTTTACTTAACGGTGGTGTCTCCATTAACGGATACTCCAGCCCCAATGCCTTATACTTTGGTATTGCCATATTATGATAAGGGATTACGTCTAATGCTTTAATATTGTGCAATGTTGATAAAAATTCCCCTAGTTCTACCAAAAACATTTCTTTATTATTTATCTCCGGAACAACAACATGACGAATCCATGTCGGAATATTCTTTTCTGAAAGATATTTTGCAAATTCAAGTATATTTTTGTTTGAATGTCCGGTAAGTTTCTTATGTTCTTCATCATCAATATGCTTTATATCAAGCATCACAAGACCTGTGTATTTTAAAAGCGTTTCTATTTTTGCAGTATCATCTCTTCTGAATAAAATCCCTGACGTATCAAGTGCAGTATGAATTCCTTTGTCTTGTGCTTTTTTAAATAATTCTGTAACAAAATCAATTTGAACTAAAGGCTCTCCGCCGGTTACTGTTATACCCCCCTTGCAAAACTCTTTCACACCGTCATACTGAATAAGAATTTCGTCTGCAGACAATTTTTTATTTATATCTATCCCCCAAGTATCAGGATTATGACAATATAGACATCGCATAGGACAGCCTTGTGTAAATACCACAAAACGAATTCCGGGACCATCAACTGTTCCGCATGTTTCTATTGAATGTATATTTCCATAAATTTCTGTCATATCACTGTGCTTATAAATGGGCGAAAAGCTACGCTTTTCGCCCATTGTTAGATTAATATTAATAATTATACATTTGCATGAATGTTACTTTTTTCAGTAGAATTTTTTCTGCTAAATCCTTCAGGCATTGACATAGAACCAATACTTTGACGATTCGAACCTGAAGAAATTGATGAAGATTTTTCTTCTGAAAGTGTTGAAACAGAAGAATTTGATTTTAATAAATCGGAAGAACTTTGACTTCCCAGTGAACGGTGAAAAGTTCTGGAAATAACGTCATCTTGCTGTTCTTTAGTCAATTTAATAAAATTTACGGCATATCCTGAAACACGAACCGTAAGTTGAGGATATTTTTCCGGATGTGCTTGCGCATCAAGTAATGTCTCTCGGTTAAATACATTAACATTAAGGTGGTGTCCGCCCTTTTCAACATATCCGTCAAGCAAGTTTATCAAGTTTTCTTCTTGTTGAGTTGTCATCTCAGTTCTCCTTTTATTTTAATTTGTTTTTATAAATCTGTTCCGTTAATATTTACTCCTGAACAGCATCCGCAATCAAAGCTAAAATCTAAATCGCCCATAAATACTTCGTCTTTACCAAGTGCGTTAGGTATAATTGAAAATGTGTTTGATATACCATCTTGAGCATCACAAAACGGCAGTTTTGCAACAGATGCAAGCGAAGCTACTGCTCCATTTTGGTCACGTCCGTGCATTGGATTTGCACCAGGAGCTAATGGCACACCCTGCTTTCTTCCGTCAGGAGTGTTTCCTGTTTTCTTTCCGTATACAACATTAGATGTAATTGTTAAGATTGACATTGTAGGAATAGAATTTCTATAAGTGTTATGAGTTCTAATCATGTTAATAAATTTATGAACAATTTCGACAGCAATAGAGTCTACTCTGTCATCATTGTTTCCATATTTAGGATAATCTCCTTCGACTTCATAATCAACAACGATACCGTTTTCGTCGCGAATAGTTTTAACTTTGGCATACTTAATTGCAGAAAGCGAATCAGCTACAACGGAAAGTCCTGCAATACCGGTTGCAAAATATCTTTTTACATCTCTGTCATGAAGAGCCATTTGAGAGCGCTCATAACAATATTTGTCATGCATGTAATGAATTACATTCAGTGTATTGACATATAACCACGAAAGCCAGTCCATCATACTTTCATACTTTTCCATTACTTCATCATAATCAAGGTATTCAGATGTAATTGGTCTATATTTAGGTCCGACTTGTTCTTTAAGTTTTTCGTCTACTCCTCCGTTAATTGCATATAGCAAACATTTCGCCAAATTTGCACGCGCTCCGAAAAATTGCATTTCTTTACCGACAACCATTGAGGATACACAACAAGCAATAGCATAGTCATCTCCATGAACTTGCCTCATCATATCATCGTTTTCATATTGAATTGATGAAGTTTTTATAGAAATGTGCGCTGCATATTCTTTGAAATTGTGCGGCAGTCTGGTTGACCATAAAACTGTGAGATTCGGCTCAGGAGCAGTTCCCAGATTTTCAAGCGTGTGAAGATATCTGAAAGAATTTTTTGTAACCATATGGCGGCCGTCAACACCAACACCGCCAATAGATTCTGTTACCCATGTAGGATCTCCTGAGAATAACGAATTGTATTCAGGTGTTCTTGCAAATTTCACTAATCTTAATTTCATTATAAAATGATCAATCAATTCTTGAGCTTCAGATTCGGTAATTACACCTCTCTTTAAATCTCTTTCTATAAAAATATCTAAGAAAGTAGAAGTTCTGCCGATACTCATAGCAGCACCGTTTTGTTCTTTTACTGCTGACAAGTAACCAAAATATAGCCATTGAACAGCTTCTTGAGCATTTGATGCTGGTTTTGATATATCAAAACCATAAATTTTACCAAGTTCTTTCATTTCTTCAAGTGCTCTGATTTGTTCAGCCAACTCTTCTTTTAGCTGTATTTTTTCAGGTGTCATGGCACCATGAACAGAAGCATGCTGTTCAACTTTATCTTCTATCAATCTATCTATACCATATAGAGCAATCCTTCTGTAGTCGCCAATTATTCTGCCTCTTCCATATGCATCGGGAAGCCCTGTTAGAATTCCGGCATGGCGTGCTGCACGCATCTCCGGTGTATAAACATCAAATACACCCTGATTGTGTGTCTTTCTATACTTTGTAAATATTTCTTCGACTTTTGGATCTACCTCATAGCCGTATGATTTACAAGCCGTTTCAGCCATTCTTATTCCGCCAAATGGCTGCAATGCTCGTTTCAATGGTTTATCAGTTTGTAAACCTACAATCTTTTCTAAGTGTTTATCAATATATCCTGCACCATGTGAAGTTATAGTTGATATGATTTTTGTGTCCATGTCAAGAACACCGCCGTTTTTACGTTCTTTTTCAAATAAATCACAGCACTCTTTCCATAGTTTTTTAGTAGCCTCCGTTGGCTCTGCTAAAAAGCTTGAATCTCCGTCATATGGAGTGTAATTTCTTTGTATAAAATCACGAACATTAATTTCTACCTGCCATTTCCCGTCATTAAACCCTTCATACACACTTGACTGGGAAACCGGTACCTCCATTGTTAATTCCGGCATTCATATCTCCTTTTAAAATTATTGTCTGGTATATTAATCTACTTAGGATATTATACTCTATTTTATACTTATTGTACAGAAATATATACTAATTTGTACACAAATGTTAATGTTTTTTATAAAATTATATTTTCCAGCTGTTTCACAGCATTTTCAACGGTATCGTTAATAATCCTAAAATCAAAAAATTTAGAATTCTCTATTTCTAATTTAATAGATGCAAGGCGTTTTTGTATTGCTTCTTCAGTTTCTGTATGCCGTCCTCTAAGTCTGGCTTCAAGTTCCTCAAATGATGGCGGTAATATAAATATCAAATTTGCATCCGGCATAATTTTCTTTACATTCAAAGCTCCCTTTGTATCAATTTCTAAAATTAACTCATCTCCATTTTGAAGAGTTTTTTCTACAAAAGATTTTTTTGTACCATAAAAATTTCCTGAAAACTCCGCCCATTCAAGAAATTCATTATTTTGTACACATTTTTCAAATTCATCTTTTGACATAAAGAAATAATTTACACCTTCTTCTTCTCCTTCACGCTTTGTTCTTGTTGTGCACGAAATAGAGAGTTTAAAATCCGGATGCTTTTTAAGAAACTCTTTTATAACAGTTCCTTTACCAACTCCTGAAGAACCTGATATTACAATAAGCCTTTTCATTTTTCTTCCTCCGAATTATCATTCGATGTATTTATTGGATAAACTTTATGAACAACAGTCTCATAATCAAGCCCGCTTGAGTACGGTGAGATTTCTACTTCTTCAAAACTCTTTCTGTCAGGATTTATAGATGATATAGCTTTAGGTTTTGTATCCTTATTACGTTTTCTCATTTCAACCATTAAGTCTTTTGTA
>CADCNZ010000050.1 GCA_902802935.1 uncultured bacterium
ACACCTGATTTTGAAAATGCTAAAAAATACTTAGAAGAAAATGACGGAGCCGGTAACACATTTAAAGCTACTTCAAAACCTGTATTAATCGGTACGGCTGTAGTCGGTGCTACGACAATGATTTTCTCATTGATTCTTGTAATCAAAGAAACATTGGGCATTCAACCTGAAATGATACTTAACTTATTAAACCCATACACATTACTGGGCTTTATTGCCGGTGGTGCTGTTATATATTGGTTTTCAGGAGCTTCTATGCAAGCTGTTACAACAGGTGCATACAGAGCTGTTGAATACATTAAAGATCATATTAAACTTGGTGAAGCAGACGAGAAAAGTGCAAACTTAGCCAACTCTAAAGAAGTAGTTAAAATTTGTACTCAATATGCACAAAAGGGCATGTACAATATTTTCATAGCATTGTTTGGTTTTGCTCTTGCTCTTGCATGCTTATCAGCTCCTGCTGGAGATGATGTCGCTCCTGTTTCATTCTTTGTAAGTTATCTTATTGCAATTGCAGTGTTTGGATTATTCCAAGCTGTATTTATGGCAAACGCCGGCGGTTGCTGGGACAATGCAAAGAAAATTGTAGAAGTTGACATGGCAGAAAAAGGAACCGACTTGCACGCTGCAACGGTTGTTGGCGACACTGTAGGAGATCCTTTCAAAGATACTTCTTCAGTTGCAATGAACCCGATTATTAAATTTACAACTCTGTTTGGGTTATTAGCTATGGAAATTGCTATAGCTCCTGCATTCAAAGAAAATGCAAAAGTATGGGGACTTGTAATTTTGGTAATCGCGTTAATATTTGTTATTCGTTCATTCTACGCGATGAGAATACCTAACAAAGAAGAAAAATAGAAATTCTTCGATATTAAAAAGACCGGAAGAAAATTCTTCCGGTCTTTTTTTATTAAAAAATTTTGCTGCTTTTATTATATATGGTATAATTGGGTAAGTGATTTGTCTTCAAATCTCATACAAATTAATTATTGGTTAAATAATATTTGTAATGTATAATGTAGTAAAGATTTTGAGTTAAATAAGAAAGGAAAAACAAGATGAGCTATGCAAGCTATGTACCTACTGTTATAGAACAGTCTTCCAGAGGCGAAAGAGCTTTTGATATATTTTCAAGATTGTTGAGAGAAAGAATAATATTTTTAGGCACTGCAATTGATGATATGGTTGCAAACCTTATTGTTGCACAAATGTTATTACTGGATAGTGAAAATCCTGAAAAAGATATTATGCTTTACATTAACTCTCCTGGAGGAAGCGTTACAGCCGGCTTAGCAATTTATGATACAATGCAGCATATCAGAGCGGATGTTCAAACTATATGCTTGGGACAAGCTGCGTCAATGGGTGCATTTTTACTATGCTCAGGAACTAAAGGTAAAAGAATGGCTCTTCCTCATTCAAGAGTTCTTATTCACCAACCTCTTGGCGGCGCTCAAGGTCAAGCAACAGATATTGAAATTCAAGCTCAAGAAATTTTGAGAATCAAAAAGACATTAAATGAAATTATGGCATCTAATACCGGTCAATCAATCAAAAAAATAGAAAAAGACACTGACCGTGACTATATCATGACTCCTCAAGAAGCACTTGAGTACGGAATGATTGACAAGGTTATATCTAAAGAGGGGTAAGTGATAAGGTAAACAATATACCCATCTCCCAAGCACTAGACAAAATGGAGGCACTATGCCACAAAACGACAGACTAAAATGCTCATTCTGCGGAAAAACACAGGATCAGGTAAAAAAACTTATAGCAGGACCGGACGTATTTATTTGCGATGAATGCGTAGAGCTTTGTAATGAAATATTAGACGAAGAATTTTTTCAACAAAAAGAAAAAAATAAAGATGGTGAAAAATCAGAATCTGCTCAAACAGAAGGCGAAGAAAAACCAATTCCGAAACCGCATGAAATTAAGGCATATTTAGACCAGCACATAGTTGGGCAAGATGATGCTAAAAAAGTTTTATCAGTTGCAGTATACAATCATTATAAGCGTCTAAAACACAACCAAACAGATTCTAAGGATGATGTTGAAATACAAAAATCCAACATACTTCTTGTCGGTCCGACAGGTAGCGGTAAAACATTATTAGCACAAACTCTTGCAAAAATGCTTGACGTTCCGTTTGCGGTTGCTGATGCTACAACATTAACAGAAGCCGGATACGTAGGCGATGATGTAGAAAACATCCTATTAAGATTGTACCAAAATGCTGATTTTGACGCAAAAAAAGCTGAACGCGGAATTATATATATTGATGAAATTGATAAAATAGCAAGAAAGTCTGAAAACACATCGATCACAAGAGATGTTTCCGGCGAAGGTGTTCAACAAGCATTATTAAAACTTATTGAAGGAACAATATCAAATGTTCCGCCTCAAGGAGGAAGAAAACATCCTCAAGCAGATATGATTCAAATTGACACGAAAAATATATTATTTATTGTAGGCGGTGCTTTTGTTGATTTGGACAAAATAATTGAACACAGAGTTAAAGACGGTAATTCAATAGGTTTTGGAAATGTAGCTCCGACGCAAGCAGAAAAAGAACAGGCTGCATCAAGATTATTAAAGAAATTACAACCTGAAGATCTTTTAAAATTTGGTTTGATTCCAGAGTTTATTGGTCGTATACCGGTTTATGCAGTTTTAGATGCTTTGGATGAAGATACATTAAAAATGATTCTTACAGAGCCAAAAAATGCAGTTTTGAAACAATACAAAAAGCTGCTTGAAATGGACGGTGTTGAACTCGACTTTGAACAGGAAGCGGTTGATTTAATTGCTAAACAAGCGATTAAACGTAAAACAGGAGCTAGAGCTCTGCGTTCTATAGTTGAAGAATTAATGCTTGATGTTATGTACGATATTCCTACAAAACACGATATTAAAAAGTTTACAATTACTAAAGAAATGGTTGAAAAACAAAGTGAACAAGATAATAAAGCAGAGTTGATTCACTTACCCAAAAACAAAGACTCTGATAAAAAAGCAGAAATAGCATAATATTTGAATATAATAAAAAGCGGTGTTATAAACACCGCTTTTTAATTTATCTGATTAAAGCCAGTGCATTAGAATCATTAAAGGCTTGCAGTGATGGATTTATTTGTATTGCAGCTGCGTAATCAGCTTTAAAACCTTCTATATCACCAAGTTCTTTCTTTATAGCACCTCTATAAAACAATGCATCCGCATATTTTGAATTATTAGCAATTGCTTTATCTAAATCGGCTTTTGCACCTTGTAAATCTCTTAGCACACATTTTTGAAGTCCGCGAATATAATAACTTTCTGCCAATTTAACATTAGTTGTCGGAGATGTTGCAACAGTTTTTGTTCTTATATCAGGCGGCGTTTCCATCTTAACTTTACCAACACCTGCTTTTAAGACAGTACCTGCTGAAGCTGATGCCAATTTGTTTGTATCCTTTTTCGCTGCCATTGCAGTAAGTGTACCATCTGCTTTTGGAAGAGAAGTTTTTTCTACTGCCGGAGTGATATCTTTTGGTTTTTTTGCAATTAAAGCTATTTTCTCTTCTCTCGGATTTACCGGTAAATTATCTGTAACACCACTAACAACAGGAATTGCCGCTATATAATGTTCTTTTGACAGAAGCGGCTTTACGTTTTTCAAGAATACTTGATTTTCCGCAAGTTTTACAGCTTGATCTAAATCTATAGCAGCTCCTTCATTATCAAAATAAAGCTTTTTAAGATGGCCTCTATTTGCATATGCTATACTGTCTTTTGGATTCAATGCTATAGCCTGAGAATAGTCACTCAAAGCACCCACATTATAGTTCATTCTTTTTTTAACAACTCCGCGGTTATTATACGCATCAGAATCTTTAGGATTATATTTTATTGCTAAATCATAATCTTTCAAGGCACCTTCATTGTCATTTGTCATATATCTTAGGTTTCCACGGTTATAATACACATCCGCATATTTAGCATTCAAACTTAGTGCTTTTTCATAATCTTCAAAAGCACCTTTGGTATCATTCATTGCAACTTTTAAAACTCCGCGATTATTATAAGCTTGAGCGAAATTAGGATTAACTTTTAGCGCAGAATTATAGTCTTCCATTGCACCCTTATAGTCCATTAAAACGTGCTTTACATACCCTCGGTTTAAATAGTGCATAGGATTATTTGGATTTAGATTAATCGCCTGTGAAAGTTCATTAATTGCACCATTTAAGTCACGCTGCATAAAACGGTTTGAAGCTCTGCTTGAATATAAAATTGATTCATCTTCAGAACTTTTTTCGACTGCTTGATTAGATTGCACTCCTGCTTTTTGCGGTTCTTTTGCATAACATCCGCAAAAAGACAACAATAAAGCCATAACAGCAAGTGTAACTTTAATATGATTCACGATACGTACTCCTTAATCAAGTTGGATTTGATTAAATATTATCATATAAATTTAACATTACAAGAGGGTAAACTATATTAGGAAAATAGGTTTTTGAAATAGACATAAGTATAATACAGTAGTTGAGCAAGGACAAATTTTGTGCTATTCTATACCTATGCCGATATAGCTCAGTTGGTAGAGCAACTCATTCGTAATGAGTAGGTCGCGAGTTCGAGTCTCACTATCGGCTTTGTTTCTTAATAATAAAGGGGTATTATGAAAGTTTTATTAGTTAACGGAAGTTCTCACAGAAACGGATGTACTTATACTGCACTTGAAGAAGCCGCCATTGCTCTTAACAAAGAAGATATAGACACTGAAATATTTCAGCTTGGCAACCCTGAAATAAGAGATTGCTGCGGTTGTCAAGCTTGCAGAAGACTTGGGAAATGTGTTTATGATGATGTTGTAAACGTATTTGTTGAAAAGGCTTGTGATTTTGACGGATTTATATTTGGAACACCTGTTTATTATGCTCATCCTTCCGGAAGATTACTTTCTTTTATGGATAGAGCTTTTTATTCAGGCAAAAGTGCTTTTGCATATAAACCGGCCGCCTCAATTGCATCTGCTAGGCGTTCCGGCACTACAGCCAGTTTTGATGTTTTAAATAAGTATTTTACAATAAATAATATGCCTATAATTTCATCTGTATATTGGAATAATATTCACGGCAATAATGCTGAACAAGCAAAAGAAGATTATGAAGGACTTCAGACTATGAGAGTTCTCGGACGCAATATGGCTTGGATTCTTAAATGTATTGAAACCGGAAGAAAAATGGGAATAGTAAAACCCGAACAAGAGGATAAAATCAAGACAAATTTTATACGTTAAACCTACACAAGAAAGTGAGTTTATAAATGAAAAATGAGTTATTATCTATTATAGAAAAAAATAGTAGAATCGGTCTTAAAGAACTATCTATAAGACTTGGCAAGGAAGAAATAGATGTTGCAAACGAACTTCAAAAACTAGAAGAAGAAGGAGTTATTTGCGGATACCATACACTTATTAACTGGGAAAAAACAGATATTGAAAAAGTTACAGCACTTATAGAAGTAAAAGTTACACCCCAGCGCGGGCAAGGTTTTGATAGAATTGCTGCAAGAATTTATAATTATCCGGAAGTACGCGATGTATATCTGATTTCAGGAGGTTTTGATTTGCTTGTAACTCTGGAAGAAAAATCTTTGAAAGAAATTGCACAATTTGTTTCCGAGAAACTTTCAACTTTGGATAGTATTTTAAGCACAGGAACTCATTTTATTTTAAAAAAATATAAAGATCACGGAACTATAGTAGATGAAAAAATTGAGGATGAAAGAGAGGTTATAACCCCATGACGCCTCCACTTTCGGAAATAATAAAAAATATTCAACCGTCAGGTATAAGAAAATTTTTTGATATTGTATCAGAAATGAAAGATGCTATATCTTTGGGCGTAGGAGAACCGGATTTTGAAACTCCTTGGCATATAAGAGATGAAGGTATCTACGCATTAGAACGCGGTAAAACTTTTTATACTTCTAATGCAGGTTTAAAAGACCTTAGAAAAGAAATTTGTAATTATCTAAAAAGAAAACAAGGAATAAATTACAATCCATTGTCAGAAGTACTTGTTACAGTAGGCGGTTCTGAAGCTATTGATATAGGGCTGAGAGCAATGCTAAATCAAGGAGACGAAGTTATCATTCCTCAACCGGCTTATGTTTCTTACTTGCCATGTACAATATTGGCAGGCGGAAAACCTGTAATTATAAATCTAAAAGAAGAAAACAGTTTTAAATTAACCGCCAATGAATTAAAGAATGTAATTACCGATAAAACTAAAATACTTATTCTTCCATTTCCAAACAATCCTACAGGAGCAATTATGGAACGAAGTGATTTGGAAGAAATTGCAAAAGTTTGTATTGATAACGACATATATGTTATGTCTGATGAAATATATGGCGAATTAACGTATAAAGGCGAACATGTCTCAATATCTTCTATTGAAGGAATGAAAGAACGAACAATTCTTATTAACGGCTTTTCTAAATCATATGCTATGACAGGCTGGCGTTTGGGTTATGCTTGCGGTCCTGAAGAAATTATTAAACAAATGACAAAAATTCATCAATTTGCAATAATGTGTGCCCCAACTACAAGCCAGTATGCCGCAATTGAGGCTCTAAAAAACGGTGATAATGATGTAAAAGAAATGCGTGATGCTTATAATCAACGACGCAGATTTCTTGTAAATGCTTTTAGAGAAATGAACCTTGAATGTTTTGAACCTTTTGGTGCATTTTACGTATTCCCATGCATTAAAGAATTTGGAATGTCCAGTGAAGATTTTGCAACAAAATTTTTACAAGAAGAACACGTTGCAGCAGTACCAGGAAGTGCTTTTGGAGAAAGCGGAGAAGGTTACTTGAGAATATCTTATGCTTATTCTATAGAAAATCTGAAAATTGCAATGGAAAGATTAAAACATTTTATAGAAAAACTTAGAGCTTAATTAAGAATTATAATTACCGCTCCTACAAGCATTATAACGGACGCTGTAACTTTTCGTAATAAGCCTTTTTCTTTAAATATGTTTATCCCTAAAAATACACTCAGTATTGTTGATATTTGAAACAGAGCAAGCGCTGAAGATACATTAATTTTTGAAAATACAAAATTTGTAGAATACTGCATCAGCATAACAGTAAGAATCAATAACAACTGATATTTTACATTATTTATTTGTGGTTTATGCTTTGATAATAGAAGAAAAATTGTTGCAAATATCAGACCTGAAAATGCCCACAGTGCAAATGAAACAGGAAGATTCGTTAACAAAAGCACTTTTTTTATAAAAACGGCTTCGCTTCCTGAAAATATAAGAGCTAAAACTCTATATATGACAGCTCTTATATTTATAACATCTTTTTTTGAATACAAACAATATGTGCCGACTATTATAAAAGCGATTCCTACAATTGCCAATAAAGAAGGGATTTCACCTAAGTACAAAAAGGCTATAATAAGCGCTACTACTGGTTTATATGAATTCATAGGAGCTAATGATGAAAGGTCGCCTATAGACAAAGCTTTGATTATAAAAAAATTACCTAATGCACCCAAAACACCCATTATCAAAAAATTTATAACTAATTCATTTGAAAATGCAATATGTATATTCGTTAACAGAAATAGGCTTATAAAAGATATTCCTAAATAAGTATAAAAATTTATAACCGTTGATTTATTGCCGTTTTGAGTAAGAAATTTTTGGAAAACATTCAAAAAAGAATTAGAAGATATTCTGATTCCTACACCCAATATTGTTGAAATCATATCATAATCTTTCTATAATTGCGTTTGTAAATGCTATAGTACCGTATTTACCACCTAAATCTGCTGTTTTAATATCACTCTCTAAAGTTTTAAAAAGTGCATTTTTTATTTTTTTCGCTTTATCTTTTTCTCCAATATAATTTAGCATCTCAACTGCAGACATCAGAAGCGCTGTCGGATTCGCTTTATCTTGTCCTGCTATGTCAGGTGCTGAACCATGAACCGGTTCAAATACAGAATAGTCATTCCCTATATTCGCACCTTGTGCAACTCCAAGCCCGCCAATTAAACCTGCGCAAAGATCAGATACAATATCGCCATACAAATTCGGCAATAACAATACATCAAACTGATTCGGATTTTGTACCAACTGCATACAACAATTATCAATCAATATTTCTTTGAGCGGTATATTATATTCTAATGCGATTTTCCTTGCTGAATCTAAAAACAATCCGTCTGATAGTTTGCAAATGTTTGCCTTTGTAACCACTGTTACAAATTTTCTATTATTTTTTACGGCATAATCAAATGCAAATTTTGCAATTCTCTCTGAGGCATTTCTTGTAATTATTTTGATACTTTCAGCAGTATCCGGATTTACCTGACGTTCTATTCCTGCATATAAATCCTCTGTATTTTCCCTTACAACAACTATATCAACATCATCATACCTTGTTTTTACATTTGGCAAATTATAGCAAGGGCGAAGATTTGCATATAAATCCAACTCTTTGCGAAGTTGAACATTTACAGAGCGAAAGCCTTTTCCTATCGGCGTTGTAACCGGAGTTTTAAGCGCAATCTTATTGCGTTTTACAGAATCTAAAACTCTTTCCGGTAATGGCACACCTTCTGTCTCTGCTACATCTGCTCCTGCTGTTTGAATATCCCAATTTACTTCTACACCTGAAGCTTCTATAATCTTTAAAACAGAAGCGGCTATTTCAGGTCCGATTCCATCACCTTTTATCAGAGTTATATTATACACTTATTTTTACTCCTATTACACAAAACGTTAGTTCTAATTCTGGCTGCAATAAACTTAACCTTTTACACCCACTCTTGATTTTTCTTCTTTATAAAGCTTTAAACATATTGAAAGTTGATCCGGACAACTTGTAGGTCTTGCTCCGCAAGGAAGTCCTTGTAATCTCAATATAACATCATCGATATTCATTCCTATTACTAAAGAACCAATACCCTTCAAATTACCGCTGCACCCGCCTACAGTTTCCATATCCAAAATTTGTCCGTCTTTTATTTTTAAACTCATTAGCTTTGAGCAAACTCCCTGTGGAGCAAATCTAACAATATCTACACCGTCTGTCTCTCTAATTTCAATATTTTCGCTCATAAAAACTCCTCACAAATAATATACTAAAAAACTCTGTAAAAAAATTATATCACATAGCGTTTTTCATTTTCAAATGAAATTAATTTATTTTTTTATTTTTTATATTTATAAGTCCTTTTGCATAGTTTGTATTTATAATAGAATCCATTTTTGACAACTCTATTTTTTCAGCTTCATTTTTGGGTATTAGGTTTTTATTATTAAGTTCATAGCTTTTGACAATTGTATCATTTGTATTAATTGCTGTGTCATTTTGCTGCACAATAGTGTTATTATTCGTCGTTAAATGAGTATATATTGCTCCTGCTAACATAAAATAAGATAGTAATATACTTGATACTGCACCCGCATGTCTGCTCATAAATAATTCTCTATTTTACTGTACACAATTTATTAAAAACAGTAAAAATATAATTTGCTATTTATAGCTTTTTTAGTAATATAAAACTATGGAAAATAAAAAAATTATAGGTTTTTGGGGGTATCCGAACCCTGATATAATAAACAATACAAAAATACAATATCCTGATGCTCAATGGATAGATCTTGATATTGATTTTAATAACCCCAAAACCAATATTCTTCCGGAATCTTACTGCAAAATCATTAGAAATATTATTGATAATACTATTTTTCTAAAACCGGACTTAATCATAGCACCTATCGGAAAAGATAAGTGTGATAGCGGTTGGTTTGCATCAAAAATATTAGAAGATCTTGGGTTTAATGTGATACAAACAATTTACGAAGAATTGTACCCAAAACATGAAATAAAAATTTGCAGAAGTAAAATGCCTCTTTATGAAAAAATAACAACTATAACTGCGGATATTATTAAACCAATTCCAAGAATTTTACCTCATGCAATTATTCCGGAAGACAATACGTCAAAGAATTCGCTATTTACCCCAGGTTTTTGGGGAGTACCGCCAAATGATTTAGAAATTTTAAAACTATTTCCTGATACCACTCACGTATACGGCTGGACACGCTGCGTAGAAGCAGGGACTCCTGCTGATTTAGATTTGGAAATGTATGTCAATCCGAAAGTACCTACAGTATTTTATGCTCAAGCGTTTTGTTCTAAAGCACAACTCGCTAAATATTTAGCCGATAAATATAATGGGCTGTATATAGACATAGACGACTATGCTTCTAATTCAGTAAAAGCCAAAATTGAAGCCTTTTTAAGATTAAACTAAGCCTTTTGTTTTAAAACAGCATCAATCAAACCCTTAAATAACGGGTGCGGTCTTTCAGGACGGGATTTGAACTCAGGATGAAACTGACATGCAACAAACCAATCCAAGTGAGGTAATTCTACTATCTCTGATAACATTCCGTCGGGAGACATGCCGGAAAAAACCAATCCTGCTTTTTTAAGGGTTTCTATATATTCAGTATTAACTTCATATCTGTGTCTGTGACGCTCTGATATTTTATTCTGACCATATACCTCGTGCGACTTTGTCCCTGTTTTAACCTTGCAGTCATAGGCACCAAGTCTCATTGTTGCGCCATATCCTTTAACATTTTTTTGTTCCAGCATTAAATCAATTACCGGATTAGGAGTATTTTCTTCAAACTCGGTAGAATTCGCATCTTTTATACCAGCGACATGCCTTGCATACTCTATTACTGCACACTGCATGCCCAAACAAATCCCTAAAAACGGAACATTGTTTTCTCGTGCGTATTTTATGACATTCAACTTGCCTTCTATCCCTCGAATTCCAAAGCCTCCTGGGACAATAACTCCGTCCACATCCTGCATAAGTTCTTTGCACTTGTCTGTATCTACACAATCCTCAGAATTTATCCACTTTATTTCTGTTTTTACATTATCTGCATACCCTGCATGTTTTATGGATTCTACAACAGAAATATAAGCATCCGAGAGTTTCGTATATTTTCCTGCAATTGCTATCTTTATATTACCTTTTGGATGATTTATTTTATCTACTAACTCCGTCCACTTCGTTAAGTCAGCTTTTTTTTCAGGAACTTGGAGCAATTTTAAGACAACATTTGCAAAATTTTGTTCCTCAAGAGCGAGCGGTACTTCATAAATACTTTTCATATCGCGACATTCTATAACAGCCTCTTTTGATACTGAACAGAAAAGAGCAAGTTTTTCTTTTTCTGTTTTAGGAATAGCTTTTTGCGTTCTGCAAACCAAGATTTCAGGCTGCAGACCATAACTTCGTAAAACATTTACACTGTGTTGTGAAGGTTTCGTCTTAAGTTCCCCTGATGTTGGCAAATATGGCAGCAATGTACAATGAATATTAATTGCATTTCCGATTCCTGCTTCAGTTTTAAACTGTCTAATGGCTTCAATAAAAGGCAAACCTTCTATATCGCCAATTGTACCTCCTATTTCCATGATTTGAAAATCGGGTTTGAATTGTTTTTGTGCCTTTACAATTCTTGATTTTATTTCATTTGTAATATGAGGTATCACCTGTACAGTTGCACCAAGATAATCACCACGTCTTTCTTTTTGTATAACCGTCTGATAAACGCTGCCTGAAGTCACACTGCTAAGATGTGAAAAGTTAGAATCTATAAACCTTTCATAGTGTCCTAAGTCTAAATCTGTTTCAGCTCCGTCATCTGTCACAAAAACTTCGCCATGTTGAAAAGGGCTCATTGTGCCTGGGTCAACATTTATATAAGGATCAAATTTTTTTATCGCAACAGAAAAACCTCTTGCACGCAAAAGTTTACCTAGAGAGGCGCCTATAATTCCTTTTCCCAAAGAACTTACAACACCACCTGTTATAAAAATATATTTTGTCATAGTTAAATCTCCAAAACGACCATGTTAACATCAAGTTACCAAACAATTAGAGGTAAACTCCATTGCTTCTAATTAATTTTAGGAACTTTAAAAAAACCGTTTTCTTCTTCCGGAGCATTTTTCATAAGCTCATCTTTTGTTTGTTCATAATAAACTTTGTCTTCTCTCATAACATTCACAAAATCTATTGCATGAGCCATTGGTTCGACATTTGAAGTATCAACCTCATTCATTGCATCTACATGTTTTAAAACATCACCCAGTTGTTTTGTAAATTTTTCTTTTTCTTCTTCTGTTAATTCTAAACGTGCCAACTTTGCAACACGTTCAACATCTTTTATTGTAATCATAATTCTCGTACTCCAATTAATAAAATCGTAGCACAAAAATATTTTAAAAACAGTGTAAATTATTTTAAAATTATTTATCCAGCATAAAATAC
>CADCNZ010000051.1 GCA_902802935.1 uncultured bacterium
CAGAAAAAGGTTTAACAAATAAGCCAAAAAGATGCCCTGATTGCAGAAAGGCAAAAAAACAACAACGCAGAGGTAAAAAGAAAATGTATGACGCAGTTTGCGCAAAATGCGGATGCCAAACACAGGTTCCTTTTAATCCTACTCAAGGCAGAGACGTTCTATGCAAGGAATGTTTTGACGCTGAAAAAGCTGCTGCAACTGCATAAAATTAATAGAATAAAAAAAGCGGGGAATTAAATTCCCCGCCTTTTTTATACCAAATTATATTGTTTTTTCAAATTAAATATTCGCTTGTTTGAATCTATAATTTTTTCTTTTATATCTGATCTTGTTTCCGCAATTTTTACAAATTCATTAATTGCACTATATGTTTTTTCATCTGCATCTCTAAAAATAAACATGTCTACACCCGCCATTAATGCCATTTGCAATGCTTCTATAATTCCAAAATCTTGTACTCCTTTCATGAACATGTCATCTGATATAACGACACCTTTGTATCCAAGTTTGTTTCTCAAATAACCTATAGCATTACTGCTTAGAGATGCCGGCACTATTTCACTATCAAAGCATTTGCAATGTAGGTGCGCAGCCATTATCATTTCAATATTATCTTCAACAGCAGCTTTAAACGGCATTATATGAATTTTCTCCATTTCTTCCATCGGTAAATCTATACAAGGAAGAGTTAAATGACTGTCTTTATCAGCATCTCCGTGCCCTGGATAATGCTTGACACAAGGTATAATTCCGTTTTTTCTGTAAATATTCGATACTATTTGAACTCCTAGCATGACATCTTCAACATTATCTGAAAATGCACGTTCACCAATAATAGGATTCTTAGGATTGGTATTTACATCTGCACAAGGGGCAAAATTAAGATTTATTCCGTATTCTCTAAGCTCCTCGGCAATATTTGCAGTTTGCTCTGCTAAAAACTCTTCTCCTTTTTGAAAAGCAAACCTTGGAGACAAGTATCTGTTATGTATATTTTCCGTTCTTTCAACCCTGCCGCCTTCTTGATCAATTGATAAAAATGGTGAAATTAAAGATTTCTTAACTATATCTTGAATCAAAGTTTGAAACTGTTCTTTTGAGTTTATATCTCTTGTAAAAAATATAACCCCTCCCAAACCTTTTGACAGAGCTTTTTCCAGATATTCTCCCGTACCCAAAATAAACATTTGATAAACAAGTTTTTCCATAAAATAATCATACATTTAACTGAACAAAAAATCCAATTTTTGATTATAATAAATATAGGGTATAATGATTTTAACGGAGTAATGAAATGAAGAGAATAATTTTAGGCATTATAACTTTATTTTTGCTTTTATCTGCGATAAGCCTTGACGTATCAGCAGCTAAAAAATCTTCTAAGCTTTCAAAAGAAGCCATTGCCGAGATGTCAGATACGATTGATAAATTAACTCAAAAAATATACGGCAGAGCTCTTTTGTCTCCGCAAGATAACGAAAATTTAATCGGAATAAAAATAAAACTTGATAACCAAATGTTGATGGCTGCTAATCCGGAACTTGCACCTTTATATTACAAAGCAGGAAACGTGTATAGGTTAAGAGAAATGAAACCTGAAGCCATAGAATGTTATCAAACGATTTTAGAAAACTTTTCAGATACTGCATTGGCACCAAAAGCAAAAGCAATGTTAGAATCCTTGGGGGTACAAGTTGCAGCTCCTACAGCAGAAGGTGAAGAATCAAAAGACTCTGAAAGTGATGACGGTATTTAATTAAATTTTTAAAAATACCGTTTAGTAGAACAGATAAAAAATAGGCGGGCACATAAGTGCCCGCCCAAAGCTTATTTATAATCAGTTAACTATTTGCCGTTAACAACTGATTTGAACTTTTTACCAGCAGAGAATACAGGAACTGTTTTTGCAGGAATTTTGATAGCTTTACCTGTTTGAGGGTTTCTACCATTTCTAGCAGCTCTCTTACGTGGTTCGAAAGTACCGAAACCAACCAAAGTTACTTTTTTACCTTTAGAAACTGTTTTTTCAACTGTTTCAATTAAAGCTGATAATACTTCGTTAGCTTCTTTTTGAGTAACTTTGGATTTTTTTGAAATTTCTGATACTAATTCTTCTTTGTTCATAATAAAACTCCTTTCTTACATTACAAATACTATTATACAAATTCCACACAATAATGCAAGTACTTTTTTGTCGAAACATTGAATTGCTCTTGTATTTAGCCATAATACCCGCTGAAAACTAAAACAACGCTTTAAAAAACAAGGTCACAAACAAACCGGAG
>CADCNZ010000052.1 GCA_902802935.1 uncultured bacterium
TGTTGTCCAACCATTCGCTGATGCTGCATGGAATATCGGATAATAAAAATCAACTAATTTTTCTATTAGCTCTCTTTTATATTTTGTATTATCAACAGTAGTATGATTACCGGACTCACCTGTTATAAAATTAACTTCGGTTGCATCAAAACTGCTTTCAGCAATATCTTTGTTTTCTATAATAGCTCTAAACTCATCAGCATCGACCGCAGTACAAACTTCGGCAAGAATTTCAGGAATCTTGTCTTTAGAGAATGTTCCGCCTCTGCCAAATCCATCCATGCAAGAAGCTCCCAAAACATTTTTAAGCGCGTTTGCATATTCTTTACTCATTACAACTTGACCGCCGGAATCAGTTAATATCATTGAATTATTTTCTTTTAACGGATATTTACCCTCAGTAACTGCAGAATAACCAATTCCGCCGCCATACCCCATCAAATAATTATAATTCATTGTATTATATTTACCGTTTGCATAGAAAGAAACTTTTGCGGCATGCAATTTTGCATAATATTTACTTGAAAGTTCGGATTGTTCACGAGTCAAAGCCAGTTTTTCCATTGAATCAATGGACATATTGTACTCAACGTCTCCTTTACGTTGAGTCAATGATAAAAGTCTGACTTGTGAAACTGATAATCCCATTGGTTATTTGTCCTTTATTTTCCCTTAGTTACCATGTATATCGGCATTTTTCGTAAAAACTTTAATATTTCACAGGAAAAATTTACAAAAATTTACATTTCTTTAAAGTTTGTTACATAAAAAGCAATTTTTACCTGCTACTTGTTTTATACATGGTAGTAGATTATATGTGTGTAAGGAGTAATTATGCTAAACATCAATAGAATCTCTCTGGGGCAACAAAATTTGGCTTTTTCGGCAAACAAACAACAGAAAAGCTATTCTCAATATATAACAGAACCTCAATATGAATATATACAACCAAAACCTAAAAAGAAAGTATCTTTTAATCAGCTGTTAGGTATAGCAAGTTCTCTTGTTGTTATCGGATTCTTTGGCAGATTATTACATCAAGATATTATGGCAAAAAGAGCTGAAAAGAAAATCCTGAGTTCTCTAAAAACAGAAGGTAAAAAAGCTTTTAATAGTATAGAAGAATCTATGAAAAATTGTAAAAATGAACAAATCAAAAGAGCGGTAGCAGAAGAATATGCAAAAGGTCCGATGATGATGTCAAATAAAAAAATTCAGGCATTAAAAGAATTGTCAGAAATTACAGATACAAATGTTCAAGCAATTAGTATTGAAAATGCCAAGAAAATACTTGATGAAGAAATTATAGGTATGGAAGGCATAAAAAAACAAGTATTAGAATTTTTGGAATACAGAAATGAATGTTTAAAAACAGGAATAAAACCGGATAAACCTTTAGTTGTTTCACTTGATGGGCCGGCTGGTACTGCAAAAACAACAATCGGTCGAGCAATAGCGAAAGCGGCAGGCTTACCGCATAAAGAAATAAACATGGCAGGTGCAACAGGAAAATCAAAAGTTTTGGGTAATGAATCTGTTTACACTGGTGCAAGCTGGGGTGAATTTGCAGATGCACAGCTTGAGCACAAAACAAAAAATATTGTTTATACTCTAGATGAACTTGAAAAAACAGGTACATCAGATCATAACGGTAAAGTAGAAGATTGTTTATTACCTTTACTCGATGGAAGACACAAAATTAAGGATGATTTCTTAGGTGTTGATATTGATATATCAGATTCTATTGTTCTTATAACAACAAATGATTTTAAAAAGTTAAGCGAACCTCTTCAAGACAGAATCTCTTACAAATTTAAAATTGCCCCATATACAGATAAAGAAAAAGCAGCGATTGCTAAGTTTAAATTTGATAAGTCAATGAAATATCACAAATTAAATGACAAAGTAGAAGTAGAAGATGGTGTGTATGATTTGATTGCACGTAGTGTTAGCGATCAAGGTGGTCGTGAAGCAACAGATATTGCGGAGAACTTGGCTCACAAGGTATTCATTACTCCAAGAAAAGATAATGAAAAATTTAAAGTTACAAAATCATGGGTACAAGAATGGCTTGATAAATCTAAAAATGCAGCATAAAATAAGCCATAAATATTTTATATATACAGCATGCATGTAATATAAATACAATTTTAAGTAGTGTAACAAATTTAGATTTTTTCTCTCAAAAAAAGCAATTTTTTGAGAGAAAAAATCTTTATATATATGTAAGACGTAATTAAAAAAAGGGAAAAGCAAAGAGCGAAGAACAGATTAGTTTAATGCTCAGAACAAAATTTCTTATACTCTCTCTTAATATCCTCGTGTTTATTTAATGTTTGCCACACCAAAAGTGACAAACTTTTTTTTGTGCTACGCACGTAGATTTTCTTACCAAATTATATTGAATATTACAAATCGGTATTAAAAGCCTTTACTACGCACTCTTACCAAATTATATTGCATATTATAAATTTGTATTAAAAGCTTTTGCTACGCAGGTAAATATAAATCATATCATCTTTTGCATGTTGTTTTTTAATAAAAATATATGTTAAAATATAAGTATGAAGTCAATAAAAGAAGTTTCAGTAGAATCAAAAATCGTTAAGAGACTGCAAAATTACCCTAAATGTTTAGAATTAGTAAACTATTTGATTAATGATGCAGAGCTTCAAGAGATGCAGGATTATGCCAATAATGTTTCAATAAAACGTCTTGGTTATAATGATCATGGGCCTGTTCACATGAGACAAGTTACAGCAAATGCCATAAAAATGCTTAATATTCTTAATCAATCAGGCATCAAAACTTCTTTGGAAGCAGAAGAAATCGGATGTTTTGAAGACAGCATGTGTGCAATTATAATCGCAGGCTTGATGCACGATTTGGGAATGATGATAGGCAGACAAGGACACGAAGAAATGTCGGTAATACTTGCAAAACCTATTATTGAGCGCGCTGTTATGCACATATTTCCGGATGACTTACACAGGAGAACTATTATAAAATCAGTTGCTATAGAAGCCATTATTGGTCATATGTCTTCCAGAAAAATTCATTCTATTGAAGCCGGTATAATTTTGATTGCTGACGGATGCGATATGACAAAAGGACGAGCAAGAATCCCTCTTGCGTTAAATACAACTCCAAAAGTCGGAGACATTCACAAATATTCTGCTAATGCTATTAACAGAATCGGAATTCATCACGGACAAAATAAGCCAATACGTATTGATATTGAAATGTCAGGCGATGTAGGCTTTTTCCAAATAGAAGAAGTTCTCTTAACCAAAATAGATTCAAGCCCTGCAAAACAGTTTGTAGAACTTTATGCCGGAGTAGAAGGCGAAGAAGCTAAGTGTTATTTATAAAATTAAAAGATTTATTTTTCACCCCCCGACAAGAGTGATTGCTAAATTGTCATTATTACGCTATCCTTATTGTAAGAGGAGATAGGGTAATGACTGTTATTGAAAAAATTACTGAAATTAATAGCATTTTAAAAGACATTTTTAAATTTATACAAACTAACGAAACTGTAAAAGAAGATTTTACAGAATATTTATCAACCATTGGCGCAAATAATATTTCATTGAATCAAATGGAAAAAATATTCCTTCCATACATCTTTGAACGCAAAATAAATGACAAATCCATTTTAGAAATGTTTAAAGAAAGCTCAAAATCGACTGATATTATTGACGGTTTAATTAATGCACAGTCATCTGTTTTTGAAATCAAAAAAATTCTTAAAAACGGTTTTGAACTATATAACCTCATAAACGAAAAAATTTATACTGTTTCTTCTCTTACAAAAATGATTAACTTTAGAGGAGTTTATGCCGGACAATACATTGTTGCTCGAATATTTGAGTTAAAAGACGAATATTATGTTATTGAAATTTCGAGTGTACTATCTCATTCACAAAAAGAAGAAGCATACAGATATGCGGTTATGAAACTTGTACAAAACCCAAGAAATTTATATATCGATAACACAGATAAAGAAGAAGAAATAAAATCCGTAATATCTGAAATGTACTCAAAATTTATTAATGCATTTGAAACAGATATTATACTTACAACAAATAAATATGCAGACGACATAATAGGTTCATTTAACGAAGGAGAAGAAATAGACCTTTCTGACAAAGGCTGTAATCTTGAAAGTTATAAATTTTTCCATGTAAAAGAACTTGATAATAATTACTCGAATTTCCTTGAAAATTCTATGGGCGGTTTTTCATCTCACAATCAAATTTATGACGTTGCCGTTATTTTTGATAAAGAAAAAGGTCTTTATGCAATACCGTTTTATGAAACTTTTTGTAAGATTTTTGAGAATAAAGATTCTGTTGAAAACTCAAAACAATGCATTGAATATTTCTTATCAAACGAATCTATTCCAAATACAATATTAGACAGAGTTTCTTCAAAATATGATAATTTTATGGAAACTATTAATACTATTTTGGAAGCAAACTATACATACCAAGAATTATTACAAAAATATAAATCAGATTATTTAAATAACACAATCTATTCTTCTGCAACAGTACTATTTTGTTCCAAAGCTTTTTCAGAGGTTTTTGACTATATATCAACAGAACCGCAAGAACAAAAACCTGTTCAAAATGTTAAAGTAGGCCGCAATGATCCCTGCCCCTGCGGAAGCGGTAAAAAATTTAAAAATTGCTGCGGACGTGGATAAACGCTGAAACTGTTTGAGATATTTGTCCCGATTTCTTGACTTTGACGTCTGTGTGTGGGTTAATATTAGTTGATTATAATTATTATTAACAGAGTTTCACAAGGCAGAAATGAATACTTTAGTCGAAAAAATCAAAGCATTAAAAGAGGAAAAAAATGCGGTAGTCTTGGCGCATTGCTACCAGAATATTGAAGTAGATCAAGTGGCAGATTTTGTCGGAGATTCTCTTTATTTAAGCAGGATGGCAAAAGACACAAATGCTGATATGATTATTTTTGCAGGAGTTTCTTTTATGGCTGAAACTGCAAAACTTTTATCACCTGAAAAAAAAGTACTTCTTCCCCGTTTGGAATCAGGTTGTTTCATGGCAGATATGATTAACGTAGAACAATTAAAACAGTTCAAGGCTATGCATCCAAATATTCCCGCAGTATGTTATGTAAATTCTACGGCAGCTATTAAAGCAGAATGTGATGTTTGCTGCACAAGCTCTAATGCAGTTAATGTTGTTAAAAATCTTGGAGCAAATGAAGTTTTATTTCTGCCTGATACATATTTAGGAAAATGGGTTGAAGCAAAATTAGGCGGAAAAGTTAAAGTTACAACATATAACGGTTTTTGCCCTACTCATTTGAGACTTAGACCGGAAGATATAGAAGCATCAAGAAATGCTCATCCTAAATCCAAAATACTTGCTCATCCGGAATGCCACGGTAAAGTTTGCGAACTTGCTGATTTTGTCGGAAGCACAAAAGAAATAATGGATTATGTACAAAATACAAGCTTTAAGGAATACACTATAGCGACAGAAAAAGGCGTTTATGACAGGCTTAAAAGAGATTATAAAGATAAAACTTTTTATCTGTTAAAGGATACTTTGGTATGTCAAAATATGAAATGGAATAGCTTGGATGATATTTATAATGCTCTATTGAGAGAAGAGCACGAAATAACATTGGATGAATCAACCTCTGAAAGAGCTATGGCTTGTATTAACAAAATGTTTGAAATAACTTCAAAAAACACTTTAGGAGTATAAAATGAAAATTCTTGTCGGAATGTCAGGTGGTGTAGATTCTTCTGTTACAGCTTTAATTTTAAAACAGCAAGGGCACGAAGTTATTGGTGCAACAATGGCTATTTGGGGTGACAGAGGTGTAAAAGAAGGGGTAAATAAAACTCTTGAAGAAAAGTTTCATACAAAACACGGAGCTTGCTTTGGTCCGGATGAAAAAGAGGATATTGAAGGTGCCAGAAAGATTGCTGAAGAAATCGGAATTCCTTTCTATGTTTTTGATTGTGCAAAACAATATGAGGAAATCGTATTAGATAATTTTAAAAAAGAATATTTGAGCGGAAATACGCCAAATCCTTGTATTTGGTGTAATTCTTTAATAAAATTTGATGTGCTCCCGCGACTTGCAAAAGCTAACGGAATAAATTTTGATAAGTTCGCAACAGGTCATTATGCAGAAGTAAGCAGAAGAGAAGACGGAAGATATATCTTAAAACGCGGATTAAACCCCAAAAAAGACCAATCATATTTCTTGTACAGGCTCAAACAAGAGCAGCTCGCTAATATTTATTTACCACTAGGAGACAAAACGAAAGAGGAAATCCGCGAAATTGCAAAAGCTAACGGTCTTACTGTCGCAGAAAAACCTGATAGTCAGGATTTTTATTACGGTGATTATAACGAGCTTTTGGGTGTTGAGGATAAAGAAGGTAATATTGTTGATTTGAATGGTAAAATATTAGGGAAACACAAGGGTATTTGGAATTATACAATAGGACAAAGAAAAGGTGTAGGCGTTTCCTCTACTGAGCCATTATACGTACTTGAACTAAGAAAAGATTCAAATGAAGTTGTAATAGGGCCTAAAGATAAGACTATGAAAGATACTTTACGTGCTTCAAATTTGAACTGGATAATAGAACCTGTTTCAAATACCTTCACTTGTCAGGCAAAAATACGTTCAACTCAACAACCGACAGCGGTAAAGGTTACTTTAGAAGGCGATAGCATAATAGTCAAATTTGATGATATGCAAAAGTCGATTGCAAAAGGTCAATCCGTAGTACTTTATGACGGAGATTTTGTTCTCGGCGGCGGTGTTATAGAAGAAGTTATTTAAACCGCAAATTTACATTTACCCCCAAAGGTAATATAATATTGCTATGGGGAAGTTTGATTTATTCAACAAATTTAATATCGCCGTTATTGTGCTGAATGAGAATCGCGAAGTTGTATTTCAAAACAATGTTTTTAAGCGTGTCTTTAATGATTTTGAAAACATTAAAAAGTTTTCTCATAAGCTATATTACGAAGTTTGCGCACTTGAAAGCAATGACGTGGCAGTACATTCTCCCATTATACAAGCTGTTAATTCCAAAGAAGATTTTTCCGCTCATGTTATTTACCAAAGCTCTTCCGGAAGCTATTTCTACTACGATATTAATGCAACTAAAAGGGGGAAATATTCAATAATATTTTTGACAGATGTCACTTCAAAAGCAAACATCGAAAACCTTGCAAAAGAGAATAAAAAATATAAAGAACAAGTTAATTACTTGGAAGAAGAAAATAAAACCCTTTCAAAAGTAAAATTACAAGCTCAATCACAGGCAATGAAACTGCTTTTGTTAAATAACGTATCTAATATTATAAGAGAATCTATTGACAGTTCCGTTATTCTGACTTCCGCACTGGGAGAATTATTACAAATGTTTGGGGCTTTTAGAGCATATTACGCTTCTTCTGTCAATGATACAGGTTTTAGAATTGTTGAATCTCTAGATAAGTCTGAAATTAATAAAATAATTTCTTTTGATAGTGAAGTCAATGCCTATATCAAAAAGAATAAAGTATCGTGTTTGACTTGCAGAAAAGAATATCGAGAAGCTGAACCGTTTAAAGAAAATGTACAAAGAATTGTTTTACCAATTTACCATTTAAACAGATTAGTGGGCATAATTGTGCTTTCTACAAAACAAAAAATAAGACTTAATGATACTCTGGAAGTTCTGGATGGTGTCGCTTCACAACTTGGAAATGCTATTATACAAGCCGAACTGTATAAAAAAAATGAAGAAATGGTTTCAAATTTAACAAAAGCGCTAAACGAACTTAAAGAAACTCAACTGCAGCTTATAAATTCAGAAAAAATGGCATCCTTAGGTCAATTGGTTGCAGGTGTCGCACATGAAATAAATACACCTATTGCATCAATAAAATCAAACAATGAAATATCAAAAAAACTTCTTGCACGTATTGATGATAAAGAAATAGGAGATTTATTAAAAGAGGTAAATTCTATTGATTCTGAGGCAATTGAGCGTATCAACGGGCTCGTGGTATCGCTCAGAAAATTTGTCAGATTGGATGAGGCAGAACTACAAGAAGCGGATATCAACAAGGAAATCGATTTAACACTTGATTTAATAAGGCATGAAACAAAAAATAGGATAGAAATTGTCAAACATTATGGAAAACTTCCACCAATCAAATGTTATCCTAATATGTTAAATCAGGTATTTATGAATATCCTTGTAAATGCAACCCACGCAATAAAAGGAGAAGGACAAATAGATATTGACACAGAATTTAAAAATAAAAGCTTAATAGTCAAAATTAAGGATAACGGCTGCGGGATAAAAGAACCTGAGAAAATATTTTTTGCAGGATATACCACCAAAGGAGCCGGCATAGGAACCGGTTTAGGCCTTGCCATTTCACAAAAAATCGTTGAAAAACATCATGGAAAAATTGATGTAACAACAAAAATAAATAAGGGAAGCGAGTTCTGTATTACTATCCCAAGTGAGTAATAAATGTTAAGAAATATAAATTGGCAAATATAAGAATATTACAGGTTTTTAGACATATGAGTATTAAGATATTAATTAAGTTTTGTAAAAATATCTAACAGGCTAAACACTAAATTAAAAAAATATGTTATATTGGTAAAGCGATTAAGTGTAAAATTTACCCTAAAAAGGGAATGTAACAAAAAATTTACAAATCAACAAGGAAAAGGCAATTTTAAAAAACTAAAAAACTTTATATAACTGTGTAGAAGTTAGATAACCATGTTTACATTTGGAGGTAAAGTGTATGACAATTACAGTAAACAGCAAGAAGAA
>CADCNZ010000053.1 GCA_902802935.1 uncultured bacterium
AGCAAAGTAAAACAAAAAATAATGTGGATAATTTCTTATTTTAATAATTATTATGTACATTCAGTTACAAAAGTGCAAATTACAAAAAAAGAGTTGATAAAAACAACCCCAAAAGAGGTGCAAAATGTTTAATTTTATTTTGAACAACTCTGATAAAACATATTCTTGGGTTGAGATATCATCTGCCTTATTAACTCCTGCAATAGCAATTTTTGGTGGATATATTGCATATCAACAATGGAAAACAAGTGAAAAGTCAAGAAAACAGAATCTATTTGATATGAGATATGAATATATATTTAAACCGATTTTAAATATATGTAACAAAACAATAAATTCTATTCAAGATGATAAACTTACAAATATTGAAGAACTTAATGAATTACATTGTACAAAATTATCAAACATAGGAAAATATAGTTTTCTTTTAAAAGAAGGTGATTTGGCTAAATTATTGGTTCATTATGGCGCAATTAGGGATTATGTAAAAGACCACGATATACATCCTGTAATTTCAAAACAAGATAAAGATTTTATGCATTTAAAGCTCTCAAGAATTTATGATATGCAAAGAAAATATTTAAGTATTGAGGAAGAGCCGTATTATAACTTATGGCAACTTATTGGGATAGTATTTGTAAAGTTTTACAAATTTATGGCTTTAAATATTTTGGTTAATAAAATAACAAAAGTTTTTAAAAGAAAAAAGAAAAAGGTTTATGATGCTACAAAGTAAAACTGTTAAAAAATACGATACATATAAAGATTCTGGGATTGAGTGGATTGGTGAGATTCCTGCACATTGGTATGTTGATAAATTTTCAAGAGTCTTTAAAAAGATAACTGATTATGTAGCAAGTGGCAGTTTTGCTGATATTGATGCAAATGTTCATTATCTTGATGAACCTGATTATGCAATGCTTGTTCGTACTGCTGATTTATCTGGAACAAAAGATAAAAGAGTATATATAGATGAACATGCATATAATTATCTATCTAATTCAAATCTATTTGGAGGAGAATTAATTCTGTCAAATATTGGTTCTGTTGGCAATGTATATATCTATGAGCCTATGTATGAAAAGAGTTCACTCGCTCCAAATGCAATTATGTTAGATGGAAGTACTAATAATAAATTTATGTATTATTGGTTGTTAAGCCCATTAACAAATGAAGAACTTAAAAAACTGGGAGGCAATGCTGTTCAATTAAAATTTAATAAAACCCAATTAAGGCAATTTAAAGCATTGTGTCCTCCAAAACAAGAGCAACAACAAATTGCTGAATATTTGGATAAGAAGTGTGGGGAAATTGATAGGGTTGTTGAAACTGAAAAATCTGTTATTGAAAAGTTAAAAGAGTATAAACAATCTATTATCACCGAAGCCGTAACAAAAGGTTTAGACAAGTCTATATCACTAAAATATAGTGGTATTGAATATTTAGGCAATATTCCAAATAATTGGAATATTAAGCGATTAAGATATCTTGCAACCTGTCAAAATGGCATAAGTAAAGGTGGAGAATTCTTTGGAGAAGGAGCACCTTTTGTAAGTTATGGTGATGTTTACAATAACAATGTATTACCTGAAACTGTTTCTGGTTTATGTATGGTAACAGATGCTGAAAAGGAAAATTATTCAGTACGAGAAAATGATATATTTTTTACAAGAACATCTGAAACAATAGAAGAAATTGCAATTACTTGTGTTTGCAAAAAGACAATACCAGATGCAACTTTTGCAGGTTTTTTAATAAGAGTTCGACCATATACAGATGAATTATTGGTAGATTTTTCCAAATATTATTTTGCGAGCGAAATTCACAGGAAGTTTTTTGTAAAAGAAATGAATTTAGTTATTAGAGCATCTTTGAGCCAAGAATTGCTTAAGAAATTGCCTGTGCTGATTCCACCAAAAGAAGAACAACGGCAAATTGCGGAATACCTTGACAAGAAATGTTCTGAAATAGACAAAGCAATAGCGGATAAGGAACAGGTTATAGAAAAATTTACCGAATACAAAAAATCCCTCATCTACGAATGCGTAACAGGAAAAAGAAAGGTGGTTTAATGTTTGAACAAAAAATCATTCAAATTAATTCATACATACCGCCATTATATAGGTATTTAGAAAAACAATTTGTAGATTTATTTTTCACTATGGGGATATTGAGAATAAGTTCCTTTGAACATTTTGCTGCTCATTCGAATGAAACTCGCCTTGATACACAAGAAGGACGTGCAAATTTAATAGGGAATTGTCAAAATACTGATATGCGTGTGGAAATAGGTTTTGGGATTGGAAATTGTTTTGTGTTGTGTACAAGTCTTTTGAAGTCCAAGAATTTGGCAAACAAGTTCAAAGTTAATAGTTGTTTTAGAATAAATAATTATAATGGCTTTATGATTAGTGTTATAGAGGCTTTACAAGCCAATAATTATAATATTATTGGTGGATTACATGGGGTTTGTAAATATGTTGATAAAAGAGAAATAGTGTCCACAATAGCGCAAAAAGACATTGACAAAATTAATATTAAAGACAATACAATGAATTTCAACGCATTGTTCGAGTTGGGAGCAAAAATCGCAAACAATGATATTTATTTTATTAAAATGAACAATTATGCTGAAGAACATGAATATAGAATGATTTGGAATACAAATAATAAAAATATTCCTAAGTATGTTGATTTATACGTTCCGAATGCTGTACAGTTTTGTGAAAAAGTAGAAATTTAAATATGAGGATAAATAAATGCAAGATACTTTATTAAAAGAGAAAAATTTTGAAGAAGCGATTGAGAATTACCTTATAACAGAGGGCGGTTATGAAAAAGGAGTTCCTGAACATTTGAACAGGGCAACGGCTTTAGATGAAGATACATTCTTGAGGTTTATCCAAACCACT
>CADCNZ010000054.1 GCA_902802935.1 uncultured bacterium
TCACTCAAGACTTCTTGAAAGAGCGGTTAAGCTGAATGACGAACTCGGAGGCGGAAGTATTACAGCCCTTCCTATCATTGAAACTCAAGCAGGTGACGTTTCTGCGTATATTCCGACAAACGTAATTTCAATTACCGATGGTCAGATTTTCTTGGAAACTTCGCTGTTTAACTCGGGCGTAAGACCTGCAATCAACGCCGGTATTTCGGTTTCCCGTGTAGGCGGTGCCGCTCAAACAAAAGGTATTAAACAGGTTGCAGGTAAGTTAAGACTTGACCTTGCGCAGTTTAGGGAACTGGAAGCGTTTGCACAGTTTGCATCAGATTTGGATGCTGCTACTAAGAAACAACTTTTAAGAGGTCAAAAGCTTACAGAAGTTCTTAAACAACCTCAATACAAGCCTTTGACGGTTGCACAACAGGTTACAATTTTATTTGCAGCTAATGAAGGATACCTTGATGAAATTGATAACAAGAAGATTCCTGAATTCAAGTCAGGCTGGTTTGAAACCTTTGAAGCTAAGATGCCTGAATTGAACAAGGCTCTTAATGAAGGCGCAAAGCTTTCTGATGACGATATTAAGGCACTCAAGGAGCAGTTGGATAATTACGTAAAATCACTTTAATATACGGGTGCTGGTTGACACCTCACCCTGCCCTCTCCTCAAGGAGAGGGGGAGATGAGTATATGGCAAATTTAAAAGACATTAAAAGCAGAATAAACAGTGTTAACAACACTAAAAAGATTACAAAAGCGATGAAAATGGTTGCCGCAGCCAAAGTTAAGAAGGCTGAAAATACCGTAAAGGCAGGCAGACCGTTCTCTGACGAGCTTTTGCACTTGTTTAGAAAACTGTTAGCAACAGTGGGTGAATATTCTGTGTCAGGTTTAAAAGTAGAGAAAGGTTTGGATAATTATCCGGAGCTAATTAGAAAAAGAGATGTAAAATCTGAAGGGTTGCTTGTTTTAACTTCAAATAAAGGTCTTGCAGGTGCATATAATTCAAATATTATAAAAACTGCTTTACAGCGTGTAAAGGATAATTCAAATAAAGGTATAAAAACTGTTATTTATCCTGTCGGGCAAAAAGCGGTATCTGCATTTAAAAATAAAACAGGCGCTTTTGTTCTAAAAAACGGTTATTTGGGAATTGCAAATAATCCGACCGCAGCAGGTGCAAATATTATTGCAGAAGATATAGCAGACGATTTTGTAAACGGTGAAATTGACAGTATTCATATTATTACAACTCATTTTAATAATATGATGTCTTATAATGTTGTTTCTTGGGAAGTTTTGCCTGTCAAAGTAGAAAAAGCCTCAGAACACGAGCTTGATCCGTTAATGATTTTCGAACCATCAGCACACGCAATATTGCAAAAATTAGTACCGATGTACATTGCTAATTCAATATTTCAAGCATTATTAGAAGCAAACGCCAGTGAATTAGCTTCCAGAATGACTGCAATGTCAGCAGCATCAAATAATGCAGAAGAAATGATTACAACATTAACAGTGGATTATAACAAAGCTCGTCAATGGGCTATTACTCAGGAAATTGTTGAAATTGTTTCTGGCGCTAATAGCGTTGGCGCATAGATAGCTCATTATCAAACTATAATTGGTTTAGCATTATATTTGTTTTCTAGCTTGTTACTTCTGTTTTGTGTATATGCGTTAATTATAGGTGATGTTATCAATGAAAGTGATATACCTCCGATTGTTCCCAGTATAAATTTAGGAACAGTGCTTAGTTTATTTGCCACCTTACTTATAAATATATAGCCTGTACTAACAGATATAAACATTCCTATATCAGAAATAAGCTTGTTTGTCTTTTCTAATGATTTATAATCATTGTAAAAATCATTAGCACAAGATTTATTAATAGAATAATATGCGGGCTTGTCTTTTGAACCGCAATTAATATCAACCATATTAGGATTAAGTGAAGTATTCGAAATGATTGTAGAAGACATTGCAAATTTCCTTTTTCTTTATAAAATCCGTAAAATATTTAAGTTGATATTTTATACTTAAAAATTTACAAAAATTTACTAATTTATATAAAAACGACTGCATTTATCATGCAGTCGTCTTATTTTTGTTATTTTATTATATATTTGCAAGTTTTTTGTAATAGTCATGAGATTGTTCAAATTTATAGGCAAAATTAAACAAATTAGATTCTTTGAGTTGAGGAGCCATTATTTGTAAACCAATAGGCATACCGTCTGAATCAAAACCTGCAGGAATTGACATAGCAGGAATACCCGCAAGGTTAGCACCGATTGTAGCAATATCTGTCAAGTACATAGCAAGCGGATCTTCAGTTTTGGAACCGATATCAAAAGCAGTATTTGGGCATGTCGGAGCAATTAGCGCATCGACTTTTTCAAAAGCTTTTAAGAAATCCTCGTAAACAACTCTTCTCATCTGAAGTGCTTTTTTGTAGTAAGCATCATAATAACCGGAACTTAATGCATATGTACCAAGCATTATACGGCGTTTTACTTCCGGACCGAATCCTTCAGCTCTTGTTTTGCAGTACATTTCAAGTAAATTCTTTGCATTTGCGGTTCTGTGCCCATATTTTACCCCGTCAAAGCGAGCCAAATTAGAACTACATTCGGCTGTTGCAAGAATATAATATATTCCGATAGAGTGTTTAATATTCGGAAGGGATATTTCAACAACTTCTGCACCCAAGCTTCTGTAAGTTTCTATGGCACTCTGTATTGCATTTGAAACATCTAAGGTCAACCCTTCTCCTATCAATTCTTTAACAACGCCTATTTTTTTGCCTTTTATATCATTGTTTAAAGCACTTCTATAATTCTCAACAGGAAGTTTTAGTGATGTAGAGTCATGATAATCATATCCTGAAATAACTTCTAAAAGTGCTGCCGCATCCTCAACCGTTCTTGCAAACGGGCCGATTTGGTCAAGAGATGATGCAAAAGCGATTAAGCCGTATCTTGAAACCTTGCCGTAAGTAGGCTTCATACCTACAATACCGCAGAAGCTTGCCGGTAAACGAATACTTCCGCCTGTGTCAGAACCCAATGCCAATGCAGCTTCGCAAGCCGCAACAGAGGCTGCGGAACCGCCAGATGAACCTCCCGGAACTTTATTAAGATTCCAAGGGTTGTGAACTTTTTTGAATGCTGAGTTTTCGTTTGACGAACCCATTGCAAATTCGTCCAAATTAGCCTTACCTACAATCGGAACAAGGTTATCAAGCAATTTTTGTGTAACGGTTGCATTGTACGGCGAAACAAAGTTTTCCAAAATTTTGCTTGATGCCGTTGTCTTTGAACCTACAAGGTTCATGTTGTCCTTCAAAGCGAGAGGTACACCTGCAAGAAGCGGTAATTCTTCTCCTTTTGACAATTTTTCATCAACTTTTTTTGCCGTCTCCAAAGCAATACCTTCTGTCAGTGAATTGAATGCTCCGAGTTTTTCGTCTATAGTTTTGATTCTGTCTATAGAAGCCTTTGTTAATTCAACGGCTGAAATTTCTTTATTTTTAATTGCGCCAAATTGTTCCATAGCGCTTTTTTGCAGTAATTCTAGCATTTTGTCTCCTTCATATCCAAGGTATATAACAATATCATTATACCAAAAACAAATTAAATTATAAAAAAGCTTCCATAAAGGAAGCTTTTTTGTTTATACTGTTTTTTGAGTTTCGTTTTGATGTTTGTGCTTTTTATTGTTAACCATTTCTCCTATTTTATTCGCTATTGGAGTTATGATAACTGGAGTTGCATATCTGTAGATAAGAGTGAATGTTGCTAATGTTGCTAAAATTCTTACACCTTTTAGCTTTTCGCCAAGTCCTTTGTATATTTTTTCACTATCAGCAATGCGTCCTTCATATTTTGCAATGTCGGCTGTATGTTCCAATAATCCAGAATATCCGTATTCTTGTTTTTTCGTCCAGTTTTTAATCATTTTATCAACGGTATAAGCTGCTATAGTAGGAATGAAGAAACATAGAATTTGATTAATTGCAAGAGTTCTTCTTCGTTCAGGGTCTAAATCCTTTTTTGTGAGTGTTTGTTGAACATATACACTGCTTGTAATTAATGAACCTAATGTTGCCATATGTTGTGTAATGTTACCTGGTAATTTGGTGAGGTATTCAGATACTTTTGCAACTTTTTTATTTTCAAGAAGCGGTTTTCCATACCATTCCCCAAATTTTCTTACAAACCAAGATGCTTTTTTAGAAGAATCTCCTTTTCCTTTGAAATTTACTTGTTCTTGTTTAACTTGAGTATTTTCTTCTTTTGCGGTTTTATTTTGCTCAATTTGTTTATTATTTTCTGCTTGTGTATTTTTCTTTGGTTTTTCAACTTTGAATATTGTTTTTAAAATACCAGGAATTAAAGCTATTGTTGTTGCTGCAATAGGAACTCTGAACAAAATATCAGGCAGCCATGTTAATAATTTCATATGTGCTTCATTTCTGGTTTCTGCAGCAAGCATATCTTTGTTGATGGCCGTTCCAAGTTTCCCGTCAACACCATTTTTCTGATATGTTGTAAATTTGTAGACCTGTTCTTTTTCTACAAATGTTTTATCACCGGATATACGTGGTCTGTAATCAATTGTTTCATATGGTGAAGAAACAGAAACTGTATCTAAATCAAGCTTCCATTGTTTGCCATTGATATCTTTCCATTCTCTAAAGTCTTTTACTACTTTTCCTTTTTCATCAGCATATACGGATTTTATATCAAGGTCTGCCCATTTTGAGCCTTGATCTTTAGAGTCTTTGATTAATTTTGTAAGGTAATTTTTATCCAAATCTTTAAGTAAAATTTGAGCATCCCTCATACCGTCTTCTTTTACAACGATACCTAAACGTGACATATCAATGTGGTCATATAATTTTTCGCCGTTATTAAGAATAACATCATTAAATGAATTACCATTTTGTTCTGCCCAATTTACATCTACTTTAAGTACTTTGCTGAAAGTCTTTTCGGAAACATCTGCTAATTGCTTAAATTCAGGAAGTTTATCAACATCTTTAATTTCTTGATGGAAAGAGTTTCCTTCTTTATCAAGCCATTGAGAAACAGGTCTTCTAACTTTACTTGCAGCATCTTCAATCGATTTAATGTCTAATTGCGGGAATAATCTTTTTAAGGATTCTTTATTTAAGTCTTTCAACATGACTTTTTTAACATGATCAGCACCAAATTTGAAAGGAGTTGTAAGTGCTGCTGTTGCAATCAAACCAACAATACCTGAAGCAATTGAGTGTGCAGATGCATAAATATTATCATCTTTCCCTTTTTTGCTAGGCAATGACATAATTGTAAGAGGTCGGAATATTGTACAAATGATTGCTGCCATGCCGGCTTGAATTACAGTTTCATACTTAGAAACTTCAAGCATTTTATTAAAAAGGGAACTAGTTTTAAACTTGTCCCCTTTTGTCCTCTCGAGTTGGGGCTCTTTTTTAATTTCCCCAACAATTTTTTTAGTTGTATTAATAATCTTTTTAGTATCTTTCAAACTCGGCTTTTTCTTACCAAAAGACACAGACGAGCTGTAATAATCCGCATTCGCCGATAATTCCGGCATTTGCTCTGAATAAACCTTGGATCTAAAGTCCTTAGACGATACATTAATAGTTGATGGTTGATTTTGTACTAAAGAGTTTAGATTTTGCGTTGTATGAATCTTCATCATAGTTTCCAATCTAAGTTAAAATGTCTACACATTCATAATAAAACAAATAAAAATATTTTTTGCTAGTTGGTTAAAATTTTGTTACAATTAGTATGTAAATATTATGGGAAGAGGTTTTTAAAATGTTAAGAATTGTAATTTTTACACTTTTTGTTGTATTTTTTGCTACAGAGCATGCCTTTGCGTTTGATTTGGACATGACTGTTGATGACGATATAAGAAAAAATTATAATTCTTCAAAATTAGTAAAAGATACCAATACTGAGGATGCTGAGACTTTACCGGACTTACCTTTAAAGCTAAAAAATGAATCCTCGAACAATATAAATTTACCTAAACAAATTAAACCTGTGCAAAATAAAGCACCTTCAAAAATAATTTCAGAAGGTAATATAAAAATTGCAAAAGGAACTTCTTTTAATGTTACAAATGTTTCAAAGATATCTGATTGGCAAAAAGCAGGTACTTCTGTTAAATTTAAAACATCGAATTCAATAAATAAGAAGCATTTTGTTATTCCTGCCAATACAGTATTTAACGGTGAAATTATTGAATCTCATCAACCACAAATTTCATGTAATGGTGGTCTTGTTGTAATTAGGATAAGAAGTATTAGCTATAGTGGTCAAACTTTTCCGGTAAATGCATATGTTACCAGAGCAGGCGGAAAAATGATATTTTTAAATAATATCAAAGGCGAAAGAACATATTTAAAAACAATGTGGAAAAAGGGGAGTTGGGGCAGGGCCCTTTTTAACAAAATGTTAACTCTGACAATAAATTTAGGCGGGGAAGGTTCTACTCTGTTACTTTCTCCATTTCCGATTGCATATGGCACAATATGCTTAGGCTTAAATGCGATATCTTCTCCTGTAACTGCATTTTTCTCAAAAGGAAAACACGTGTCTGTTCCGGCAGGAAGTTTGTTCAGAATAAAACTTCTTGAAGATGCTTATATAGATTAGTTATTTTTTATCTGATCAAGATATTCTCTATTGGCTTTAAGTGTATCTTCGGTTGCTAAAATAGAATAAACAGGTTTATTGCAGAATGCTTTTTGGGCAAAATTCATAATATCATTCTTTGTTATGGTGTCAATTAGGGAGTACATTTCGTTAATGTATTTAATGCCGTATTTTGAATTTAGACCTTTATTTACAATTCCTATTTTTTCAACTCTGCTTTCATTGTTTAATAATTTAGATTTTAGAATCTTTTTAGCGGATTCCAAATCATCTTCAGTAAATTTACCATCTAAAAGCTCTTTTATTTGGTTATTAAAACCATCAATTGATTTTTGTATGTTTTCGTACTTAATTTCGCCAATTTCCTTGTTATCAGTCGTGGTAAGTATATTTAATAAAATTTCTCCTCTGTTACCGGTTTTAGAAATTTCGGAATGTACAGAGTAGGCGAGGTTTTCCTTTTCACGAAGATTATCAAATAAACCTATACTTGAACTGTTAAGTATTGAATTCATTAGTTCTCCGACAACGCCTTCTTTTATATCATCAGAACTTTCAAATGAAAATGCTTCAAGAATGTCTGCTTGAGAATTACTGTTAGATTTTGTTATTACTTTTACAGAGTCATTCTTCCTAAAGTAGTCTATTTGTTTAAAATTATTTGATTTAACATTAGGCAAGCTGCTAAAAGCTTCAATAATATATGCTTTTGTTGCATTGCTATCATTATTAATTGGTGTATTGGCGGTAATTATGCCGCTAGAATTATTCAAAAGATGTTTATGACACTCTATGACATCTTCTGTTGTTATTGAATCAAGTGCGTCCAAGATCTCTTTCTTGCTATATTCATAAGGGTTTTTGCTGCTTTCAAAATCAAAGTATAATGATGCAGATGTATCAATGTTTCTTGATAACCTGTCTTTAATAATATCTTTTGCTTTTTCTACGTTTTTTTCTGTAATATTAGGATTAAATAACAGACGTTTAGCAAGCAATATATTTTTCTTATAATTTTTTAAATTACTGTCTGCATTAATACTTATTCCGTTAGGAGATGCAACTGCATATAATGTAAGGTTATTATCTTCTTTTATTTTATTTAAACTGTCTTCCGAAATTCCTTTCATACCCATTGAATAAATTTCATCAAGTATTGAAATGACTCCCGGCTTCTGATTGTAAGGTTTGTCCGTTTTAAGACTTAAATTACAGAAAATATTATCAGATTTAGTTTTAAAGAAGCCAATTTCATAATTATTTTTAAGTTTATAAGTAGAAATGTTTTCGATGTTTACCGGCTGTCTTGTCTCCTTACCTTTAAAAGCAGGGTGCTGATTTGTTTTGGGATGAACCACTGTAATTGCGGCTTTGTTTAAATCAAAGAATTGATTTATTTTTTCATTAACTTCTTCTTTAGTAATTGAAGTTAATATTTCCTTGTATTTTGTTGAATAACTTAAATCTCCGTCCAAAACGGCGGTTCCTATATCAAAATTAACATCTTGTGAGCAATCTAAGAAATCTTTTCTTGCCATAAGTATGCCATCTTTAATATTGTTCATTTCTGATTCGGTAATTGGTTTTATGTCAGAAAACGTTTTGTATATAGTTTGCAATACGTCTTGACAATTTTCTTCCGATGAGGATGCAGATAAAGTTATCATTCTCGGGTTATTAGGATTGGTACTTATCCTCTCTGAAAAGATAAAAGGATAAGAGTTGTATTGTTTTAAGTTTTTGTTTAATCCTACAGTTTGAGATTGCAGATATTGTTTTACAATATCGTATACAATCTTGTCTCTAGTATTATTGTTTTTAGGACCGGCAAAACCAAGAATTATTTCTGCAGAGTTTGCTTTATCGGATATAAAATCTTTTCGTATACTTCTTTCAATAGGAGTTATTTTTTCTTCAAATTTTTGTCCTTTTGAAACTTTTCTTGATACAAAATTTTTAGCAACAATCTTAATTACATCTTCCGGTGTTACATTTCCTGTAATTACAATATTTGTATTGTCAGGTGTGTAATATTTGTTATAATAATCTGCAACATCTTGTTGTGTAAGACTTTGAATATGCTTTACACTACCTCCGACAAGTTCATCTGCCGGATTCTTAATGTTGAATAATGTGCGGACGGTTTGGTCCATTGCGATTGTTTTAGGGTCATCTAAAATCATATTAATTTCTGACGATACAGGACCTTTTTCTTTTTTTATCATATCTTCTGATAATTTTAAATCTTCAGCCATTGCTGCAATTATTTTAATCTGTGTCTCAATGTCTTTGTTGTTCAATAGCGGGCTTGAGTTAACATAATCAGTCATTGCATAATTTGTGCTTGCATTCGCCCATCCGCCTATTTCATCAATTTTTTTGAAGGAATCGCCAGTCTCAAGTTTTATATGTCCGTCCTCTCCGTTAGTGCCGTTGAATGCCATGTGTTCTAAGAAATGACTGATTCCTTTAATATCAGAAGTTTCATTCAAAGAACCGACATTAACATAACTTTTTACTACAGCAGGTGAATCTTCCATTGGAACAATTGTTACGCGATACCCGTTGGATAATTTATATGAATAAACATCAAGCCCGTTATCAAGTTTTTCTGTCCCTAAAAGTCTATAATTAACCGGTGTTTTTACGGCAAAATCGGGAGTAACATTAGAAATATTGCTGATTTTTTTTCTGTATTCCGGCAAACTTAAACTTACGGGCACTGTTTGTCCGCTTTTAAAATGTACATTGTTAACACTTGAAACCTTCATTGTCATATTATATATAAAACCCGTGAAAATCTAAAAATTGACTTTTTTGTAAAGATATTTTAAATAAAAAAAACCACTTTTTACAAAGTGGCAAGGGAAAAGGGAAGGGAAAAGGAAAATAGTTTGTATAGTAATACTTAAGTATTTACTATTTTAATTACAATTTTTTGAGATTGAGCATAAAATGCCATTGTTTTGTATATGGCATGTATATTTATGGAAAAATCTCTTATGAGAATATGTTATATGTCCTTTCTATATTATCGTCGCGTACTTGTTTTATAGAATCGTATTCTGTTTTTAAAGCGTTTCTTTCTGTTTCAAGTTTACTTAATTCTTTATCGAATTTTGTATCTTTTCTGTTTATTACACCCAGTTCGTATTCATATTCAGCTTTTGCTTTTTCAAGTCCTGTAGTATCATTAGTTTCTTGCAAATAGTTTTCAGATATAGAGGTTGCAAGACTGGTTTCTTCCCAACCGGCATTAGGTCCGTTTTTATTGTAGACATCAATAAGAACCTGACCTGAATTAACCATATTATTCAACCATTCATTATCGTAGCTTGTAGTATCGCCGGCAAAATCCGTAATAGCAACATACCCGAAACTTGCTTCTATATTTTCAAATAAATGAATGTAAAAATTAAACTTTTCGTTATCAAAATCTTCATAATTTTCCGGATTATTTATTGTATTAGGATTGATTTTTTCATAAATCTCTTCTCTTATAGATTTATCGCTATACAAAATCTTTCTAAATTCAGCAAGAGCATCTTTCTTAGCTTTTATATCATCCTCAGGAATTTCTTTGTATGCATTATATGCACCTATAAGTGTGCTATCTGCATCCTCTTTGTGAGCTTCAAAAACTTCTTCTTCTGCATTGCTCATCGCTATCCATGTGCTATCTTGGTTTTTAACACCAACCTCACAAGGATCTTTAAAGTTATCCGGATCATCTTTTAACGCATTAAGGTTGTCGTTATATCCCATCATTGCCCAAGCAAACATATATTTATCATTTTTATATGTGTAATACATGTTTGCGGTATCTTGGTCAACTATAACTTTACCTGTGCGTGCATCTTTTAAACAATAATTTGTGCTTCTTTTTGGGTTGTACGATGTAATATTTACAAAATTTGCATCAATATAAGTGCGAGCACCGTTCGTCCCGTTCATAGCAACCTGAATCTTCTTAGCATCCAGTTTTGCATTGTATTTGTTGTATAAATCATCTCTCTGCGTAGCAAGCTGAAGCTTCTGGCTCTCGATGTTTTGAGCTTTATACTCAACATCGTGGAGTCTGCTTGTAATAGATAATAATCTAGCTTGTGACGCTGCCATTCCCATGGTTATAAGGTCCTTTTACTATTTTCCCTTGTAATAGTATTTACGGCACATTTATTTTAAAACTTTAGGTTTTTAAACAAAATTGTTACAAAAGTTAATGATTTTTGTAAAGAAATGTAACAAAAAGTATGATAAATGAAATTGAAATAATTTTATATACTTTATATATATGTAAGATGTAA
>CADCNZ010000055.1 GCA_902802935.1 uncultured bacterium
TAGTATTGTTAATCATGTTCTACCTGCAATTTGTAATTCTAACCTTATACATTAATAAAAACATACACAGAAAAAAAATTGCTAATTTATTAAATATTTTTATATATTCATAGAGTTTGTGATAACATAATTGTATTATTTGGAATTAATATTATAGAGGATAGAAATGAAAAAGATATTTTTCGCTTTGGTTTTGAGTACATTATTATCTGTTCCTGCATTTTCATATACAAGATATGAGGTGCCGGAAGGTTCCGTGCATTATGCTTTTGATATTTATGATGCAGGAGAATATTTTAATTATGATAATAAAGCGGTTACTTCTACATATAATCTTACAAACAATCAAATGAGTGCTCTTTTTGATGCGGCAAAAAAGTGGACAGAATATATCAATTTTACTCCGAATAATTTACCGATTTACAGAATATATTCTTCAAACGAACTTAACGCATTTGCATCAAGCGACTATTATGAAGTCACTAATTCAAATTACATGTATACATTAATAAATTCAATGATGACTAATAAGCAGATAATTCCTGATGAAGATGAACCTTTGCCGGAATTCCACGGGTTAATTGAAGTTGGTCTTGGTTTAATTGAATCAGAACCTAAATGGAGCAATTATGATGGTTCTTCGGCTATTTTTAAGGAGCACTTGCCTGATATATATTCAACTATGATTCATGAAATGTATCATTCAATTGGTCTTGCAAGCGGTACATCTCAATACAGAGTAAAACAAGATGATTTTAGTTATTATTTTTCAAGAAATGTAAATTCTCCTATTTCAATTTGGGACAGTTATTTGAGGATATATAAGGGAAATGTTTCTTCTGCATCATATTATAATCCTTCACTTGAAATTGCTGCTGCTCGGGGTATGTCCCTAAAAATTGATAATATGGATGAAGGCGGAATTTTTGATATTTTGCATTATGCTCCGTATTTTGCGGGAAAAGAAACTTTGAAAGTTCTTACAGGATTAAATAATGTTTCTGTTGAAGATATGGAAGCATATATAATGTATAAAGGCGGATTGAAAAATTATTCTAATTATTATGATGCTTTGGCAAAGCGTCCTTTGGTTTTGGGGCTGCCGGTCAATGTAATAGAAGATTCCAGACCGGAATTATCTCATATTGAACTTAAAAACAGTTTTATGTCACACCAAAATTATCAGAACTGGGCAATACTTATGGAAGCCGAATTGGCTGTATTAAAAGACCTTGGTTATGATGTTGATATGAGAAAATATTTTGGTCAATCTTATTATCTTGATAATATGTCAGAGGTTTTTACAAGAGGTTATGGTGGTGTTTGGGATGAAACATCAGGCATGTATTCAGGCAGAAGTACGACAGAAAATGGTATAGGTCTGCATATTTACGGTGATAATAACAATATTACTCAGGTTTCGGATATATTATCTGACGGTAAATATACAATCGGGGCAAGAATTGATGGTGTAAATAACTCATATATTCTTAATACCGGAAATAAAATTGATACTGCAGGTGCAGGGAGTATCGGTATTGCAACTATGTGGGGTAAGAATCATACAATTACATTAAATTCGGGTTCAGAAGTAACCGCAAAGGGTGATGGCGGTGTGGCTGCCGAATTTGATTTCGGTAAAAATGTAATGGGTGAATTATATTCCGGTAGAGGTTCATATTCTGAATTTGACGGAAAGAAGAACCCCATTGCCGAAGATGCATTACAGGGTCCTTTGGTGGAAAATTTTAATGTATCAGGCAAACTTGAAGGTCAAAAAGCATCAATTTATATTTCCGAAAATGCACATGTAAAAAATATCAATATAGAAAACGGTTCAAGTGTAAAAGGCGATATTATTTCTGAATGGAACTCAGTTCAGTCCGGAGCAGGTATGTATGTTCAGGATAGTGAAGGTCAACCTGTGACCGGTGAAGATGTAAGTAAAATTTACTTTACAAATTTGAATTTTGGAAATGGAACAGATTCTTACTATGGTAGTTTTTCGGATAACATAACCGGAGAAAATGCCATATTTAATACCTTAAAAATGAATGTCAACGGAACTCTGAATTTTGGGAATTCAAACGAATCTAAAACTATTGATGTGTATAATATAACAAATAACGGAGTTCTTAATATTACAGGTAACACATCAATAAAAACTCAAAATACTGAAGAAAGTATTACAGGAAGCGGTGCAATTAATGTTTCTGACGGTAAAATATTAGAAACTTTCAATGTATCAAATATTAATAACGAATTGCGTCTTAATGCAGGTGAACTTGATACAAGTAATCAGACAAAAGAAAATATAAAAATTAATAAGTTAGTTACATCAGACGGTTCAAAACTTGATGTTGATTTGGGGGACACATTCAATATAACTGATACTTCAGGAAGTACAGGAACGACAGTAATTTCAAGAGTTTATGCTGATAAAGGTGAAGTTTCTCAACTCAAAGCAAAAGGAACGGATTATGAAAAACCTCTGTTTACAAATGCTTTGGTTGATTTAGGAACCTCCTCAACAAATGTTTATTATGACGGGAAAAAATATACCCTCTCACAAGACAGTTCAAAACAAAATCTTGTAGTGAGTTCTGTTTCAGCATCAAACGGTGTTGGTGATGCCGCGCAGGATGCCAAAACATCTAATTATATTGTTGCTGAAGGTGAAATTCAAAATGCAGATGGCGGAACAGTTACGGGGAAAACTTTTGAAGTCAGTGGTGACAGCCTGAATTTTGATGGGCATAAGGGGCTTATTATTGACGGGACTACAAATCCGCAAGGTACGACAATAAAAACTAATACTTTTTATGCTTCAGAAGGCGAGGAAAATAAAGGAACCTATACTGTTCAAAATGGTGGTATGTTAAATATTGTATCAGGTTCGGAGAATCCTCAGGTTGCAATTGTAAGCAGTAATAACGCTATATATTTAGACGATAGTTCAAATGTTCTTTTAATGTCAGATAAAGGTTCTGAAATTGTTGTTGCAGGTAAAATTACAGGCGAAAGTAATGAAAATTCAAAAGTTGTTGCTTATGGGGATAATATTATTCTCAATAAGACTGATAATGTAGCATTATATAGCAAAGCAAACAATCTTGAATTAAACGGGCAACTTTCAAATACCACCATCAATGCAGCAGGTGGAGAAATTAATGTTAATAAGGATTCTTTATTGGCGGGCGGAACAAATTTTCTTATTTTAAACGGAGCAAATATTAATCTGCAAAATGATAAAGCAACTCCTGTCGATTTGTCAAAATTATATCTTAATGAGGACACCAATTTGGCAATTGATGTGGATATAAAAAACGGTAAAGCAGATACTTTTGTTTTTGAAAATGAAGACGATGCCATTACTAATTACGGAACGATTAATATTGACAATGTAAATCTTATTAATACCAATGAACGTACTATTTTAACAAAAGATAATTATGAAGTACCAATTATCAGTCCGGAATTTAAAAATACGGAATTAAAAAGGTCGGTAGTTTTCGGATTGAAACCTCAGTCTTTAACAACTCCGATTTATAAATATAATACGAATTTCGGAGTGACGGAAGACGGAACTGTCGTATTCGGGCTTGCAAGAGCAGGGAGTGGTTATGACAGTTTCAACCCTGCGGTTACGGTAAGTCCTGTTGCTGCACAGTTGGGCGGATACTTATCTCAATTGAATTCTTATGACGAAGCATTCAGAAATTTGGATATGAAAATGCTTATGACTCGTGAAGAACGACAGGCTTACAAAATGGCAAATCGTTATGCTTCAGAAGTTCAACCTAAAGTATTCAGTCCGACATATTTGCCTGAAAAAGACAGTGCGGGATGGTTCAGACCTTATGCAAGTTTTGAAAAAGTAAATCTCAATGGCGGTCCAAATGCCGAAAATATAATGTATGGTTCATACTTTGGCGGTGATTCTAAAATGTATGAAACTAAGAACGGCTGGGATTATCAATATTCTGTTTATATCGGGTACAATGGTTCTCACCAAAATTATCAGGGTAATTCAATATACCAAAACGGCGGTAATTTAGGTGCAACAGGAATATGGTATAAAGGTGATTTCTTTACTGCATTAACTGCAAATGTCGGAGCAAGCGTAGCAGATGCATCTACAATGTATGGCAGTGAAGATTTTCCAATGTTAATGACAGGTGTAGCAAGTAAGACGGGATATAATTGGGAACTTGCAAAGGGTAAATTCATAATTCAGCCAAGTTGGTTAATGAGTTATACATTTGTAAATACTTTTGATTATACAAATTCTGCGGGAGTAAGAATTAAATCTGATCCGTTGCATGCAATAAATATGGCACCGGGCTTGAAATTTATCGGGAATTTAAAACATGGTTGGCAGCCTTATGTGGGAGTACAGATGGTATGGAACATAATGGATGACACACATTTCAAGGCACAAAATGTTTCATTACCGAATATGAGTGTAAAACCGTACATTCAGTATGGTGTCGGATTACAAAAACGCTGGGGTGAAAGATTTACGGGCTTTGCTCAGGCAATGCTTCGCAACGGCGGAAGAAATGGTATTGCTTTATCTGCCGGCTTTAGATGGGCAATAGGTAAAGATCCCTCTGCTAAAAAAAACGGTAAATAAAACCATATCAAATACAAAAACAATAATAAAAACAAACTGCCAATTTGGCAGTCTGTTTTTTTATAAATATATTACCTTACTTAGTTAACCTGCATTTCTTTTTCAAAACCGAACAAAGAACTTACTGATTCATCATCATGGATTCTTGCTATTGCCTGAGCAAGTAACGGTGCAACA
>CADCNZ010000056.1 GCA_902802935.1 uncultured bacterium
CACGTTTGGACCAACTTGACCATTAATATCATACATTAGCATACCTAAAATAGAATTATTTTTTTGAGGGTAAAACTTGTATGCAATTGTAGCACCGGATTGTGTTGTTGCATAATTCTTAAAATAATATTGTTCACCTTCTACTGGTATGCGACCATTCATATAAGAAATTCTGTATGACGTCATTGGTGTTTTTACCTGTTCAGACATTACTGAATCAAAAGCTGATTGATAATTACTACCATCAGAACTTTTAAGGTTTATTGTATTCGCAATGTTTATAAAATCAGATTGTACAACTTTCCACCTTGAAATATTTTTTGCCTGCATTGTTTCATCCAAAGACATAGGGGCAACCAAAAATGCAACAATCAAAAATATTACAAATAATATTGAAACTTCAACTATAGTAAATCCCTTTTTCAATTTAAACCCTTTCCCTAAGCCATATCTATATTTCTTTTTTCTTCCAATAACTTATCATAAATCCATTCAGGAACAAAATTTTTGCCCAAAATTATTTGACCATTCATAACATTGGGAGCGTGAAAATCAGAACCACCTGTTACTATAAGTCCTAAATTTTCTGCCATTGTAGAAAAATACTCTACAATTGCAGGAGAATGCTTTCTATGATAGGCTTCTATTCCTCTTAAACCACAGTTCATAAGTTCTTTTATAAGTTTCTCTGCTATATCAATATCATAAGGATGAGCTATGACCGGTATTCCACCTGAGTCATATATTATCTCAACAGCATCAAATGGCGAAACAGTTTTTCTTTCTATATAAACAGGTGAATCTTTGTGAATGTATTTGCTATAAGCTTCCATAACACTGCTTGTACCACCTGCATTTGTTATTGCTTTTGCTATATGAGGACGGCCAATACTACCTCCTTCGGCAACCATTTCTTTTACATCTTCAAAAGGAATTTTTATACCTTCTTTTTTAGAAAGTAATCTTAAGATTTCTTTTGTTTGTTTTATACGAGCTAATTGTTGAGTTTTTAAAAGTGATTTAAAATCCGGTTTATTAACATCAGGGAAATAACCTAATATGTGTACTTCATAATCTTTATAAAGCGTATTTACCTCAATGCCTGGAATCAATTTAAAATCTACACTTTTAGTTTTTAAATACTCTTTTGCTACTTCATAAGATAACACATTATCATGATCAGTAAGAGCAATAACTTGCAATCCAGCATCTATAGCTAAATTCACAATTTTCTCCGGTGAAAATACCCCGTCTGAATAGTATGTATGTATATGAAAATCACCCTTCATCTGTATCCTCCTTAACAGGATAAGAGATGGTTTGCAATTCCATTTTCCCCTCCTACTTCATTATTATTTACAGTAATATTAATTCTTTTTATATGTGTTGCTTGTGTTTTAGATATTATAATTTCAACACCATTAATTTGAGCCGATGGATTCTCTGAAATTTCATAACGTTCAGGTAAACTTGTTGATAATCTGCGTAAAGAAGTTTCGAATTCCATACCTATTACGCCTTCGGAAGAGCCGCAAAATCCTGCATCAGTAATATATGCCATACCTTTATAAATATTATCATCAGAAGTTTGTACATGCGTATGAGTTCCGAAAAAACCTTTTATTAACGCATTCTTAGAATTATTATATTTATTAGCCAAATATTTAGATAAACAAATTTTTTCAGCAGTTGCTTCTGCATGAAAATCAATTATGATATGTTCTACTCCTTCACATTGTAATCTTTCGATTTCTTCTGTCAAAACACTCCAAGGAGAATCTATTGGAGGCATAAAAACGCGTCCTAGAGCGTTAATTACAGCCAATTTTTGTCCTTTTATATCAAATATTTTTGAGCCACAACCACAAGTACCTTTTGGGTAATTTATTGGTCTTATTATATTATCAACAACATCGATATAATCATAAATGTCTTTTTTATCCCATATATGATTACCTGATGTAAAACATTTAATACCTGCCTCAGATAATTCATCATAATTTTTTCTTGTAAGCCCAAATCCATGAGATGCATTTTCTATATTAGCAATTACAAAATCATATTTTTCACGGCATAAAGCAAGATAATTTTTGATGGCAATTCTGCCTTGCCGTCCTGTTATATCTCCAAAAAATATTAATTTTATATCATCATCTATAGACATTATTATTTTGCAATCTCTGTTGTTCTAAATTCTCTAACCACAGTAACTTTTATTTGTCCTGGATAATCAAGTTCATCCTCTATTTTTTTAGCAATATCTCTTGCAAGTTTTTGTGATGCCAAATCATCAAACATTTCTGATTGAACAATAACACGAACTTCACGACCGGCTTGTACTGCAAAGGACTGCTTAATACCTTCATATCCATTTACAATTTCTTCGATTTTTTGTAAACGTTTTATATATATTTCTAATGTATCTCGCCTTGCTCCAGGTCGACCCGCAGATATAGCATCCGCTAATTTTACAAGCACTGCTTCAATCGTATTTGCCGTAACATCATCATGGTGAGCTTCTATAGCGTGAATCACTTCCGGTTTCTCACCATATCTTGAAGCTAACTCTACACCTAGTTGAATATGTGTTCCTTCTTGTGTTTGGTCAACCGCTTTTCCTATATCATGAAGTAATCCGGCCCTTTTTGCTACATATACATTTGCACCCAATTCCGCTGCTAACATACCGGCTATATGACCTACTTCAAGAGAATGTTTTAGAACGTTTTGTCCATAACTTGTTCTATAGTATAAACGACCAAGATTTTTAATGAGCTCTTTATTTAAGCCCATAATACCCATATCTACAGCTGCATTTTCACCCTCTTTCATAATTTTCTTTTCAACTTCTTCTCTGGACTTTTCAACTGTTTCCTCTATTCTGACAGGGTGAATACGACCATCTTGTATAAGTTTTTCTAATGCAATTTTAGCAATTTCTCGTCTTACTGGGTCAAATGATGAAAGAACAACTGCTTCCGGAGTATCATCTATAATTAAATCTACACCGGTTAACGTCTCTAACGTCCTTATATTTCTACCTTCTCTACCTATAATGCGTCCTTTCATTTCATCATTTGGTAGAGATACAACAGAAACTGTTGATTCTACAACTTGATCCATCATGCAGCGCTGCATTGTTGTAGAAAGGATTTCCTTTGATTTTTCCAAAGCATCTTCTCTAATTTTTGCTTCATTTTCTCTTATCAATTGCATTTGCTCTTGTGCTAAATCACTTTTTAATTGTTCTAAAAGCATTTTTTTTGCATCATCGGCTGACATACCTGCAATTCTTTCAAGTTCAGTTGTTTGTTTCTGTATAATATCAGCCAATAAATCTTCTTTCTCGATAATATGATCTCTCATTTTATCAAGCTCGACTTCTTTATCTGTTACTTCTTGAATCTTTGATTCTAGAATATCTTCACGTTTATTTAATTTGTTTTCAATAGCTGCAAATTCTCTTCTACGTTCTCTTTCATCTTCATTCAGCTGTTCTCTTTCATTATGCAATGCTTCCTTTGCTTTTATCAAAGCTTCCTTTTGCATAATTGACTCTTTTTCTTGTAAATCTTTTTTTGACTGTTCAGTTTGAATAACTAAGTTTTTGTACTTCACTTTTTGCACAGCAATTATAGCAATTAGTATTACAGACACTACAATTGCAATAGCGAGTGTTCCATCCATATGGCACCTTTTCTCTTTCTATTTTTATATATACACGAGACACGGGTACATATAACCTACCCGAAAACTATATAAACTAAATTTAATAATCTTTCTATCGCATATATTCAAAAATTTATTATCTATTACACTACCCTAATAATATCATATTTTTAATCTTTTGTATACTAAAAATACAAATTCTTTATAAATCTACATAACTTAAATATTATAGCCTACCATCATTTAAACATAGCCTTGTTCGGTAATAGCTTTTTAAGTATAAAGTTAGTTAAATATAATTATTAAATCTTTTTCATACTTCCAGCTATTCTTAATTCCAAAGCCCTATCTAGGGCTTTTTCTTTTAATATTGAAAGTCCTAATTCAATATGTTATAATAAATAGAAAGTGCCCCCATTGTATGAAGGATGAGTTTTTATGGATATTAATTCTATTGAACAATTAAATTCTGCTATTCA
>CADCNZ010000057.1 GCA_902802935.1 uncultured bacterium
AAAAGAATTTAGGAAAGACGCTTTTATAGGAACCAAGCGAGAACATAGCGAAACCGCAGGGAGGATTTTTGAAAATGGTATACAGAATCCAATTTACAGAAGCAGACGAGGATTTCGATGTTTAAAAAGGTAGTCTTAACAGCTATTGCATTACTATCATTCCTATCTATAAATGCACAAGCAGCAGTTACAGAGGATGTTGTTAAGGAAACAATAGTCAAACATTCTTTGGAGATGGGCATAGACCCTGCACTGGCTTTAAGCATAGCAAAAAAAGAATCAGGCTTTAAACACGAGCTCAAAAGTTCACATGGCGCTGTAGGAGTTTTTCAATTACTTCCGTCAACCGCAAACAGAATGGGATTTAATCCATACTATCTTAGCGAAAATATAAAAGCAGGACTTACATACTATAAAAAGATGTACAAAATGTTTGGTTCAACAGAGCTTGCACTTGCTGCTTACAATGCAGGTCCTGGAAATGTAAAGAAATTTGGCGGACAAATTCCTCCATACAGCGAAACCAGAAGATTTGTTAATGTGATTATGCAAGATTATAATAAGCAAAAAATCAATCCTGATCCTGCAATAGTCAAAATCAAGAGTGCCAAAGCTGCTATGCCTGACAAAAAGACTGAAGCAAAAACCACTCCAAAACCAATTGAATTACCGGACTTGACGGAAATACCGGAAATAAAACAATCTGATCCGGTTATGGAAATTTTATAACATAATAAAAACCCTTCTTGCAAGAGAAGGGTTTTTATTAATATATTATTTTTTTAAGATTTAATTAATAAACTTGCTCCGATAACACCCGCTGTATTTCCAAGCTGCGCCGGAACAATTTCAACTTCTCTTTGTATTACCATTGCACGTTTAGCAATAGTCTCTCTTATTGGGTTTAAGAGTATTTCTCCCGCTTCAGCAACTCCGCCTCCGATAATTATTTTTTCAGTGTTCAAAAGGTTAACAACACTGGTTAAGCCCATACCTATATATTCACCCATAATCCTGAATATTTGTTTTGCAACAGGATCACCTTCTTTTGCTGCTACTGCAACTATATAGGGTGTAATATCCGGATTAGCAAGTTCTCTATACTTTGTAGATTTACCCCCTTTTATATATTCTTCTGCCATTGCAACAATACTGGGGCCTGATGCATAGGCCTCCAAACATCCTCTGTCTCCACACCCGCAAAGCGGCCCGTCTGACATATTAAGCTTTATATGCCCCAACTCACCGGCTGCATTATTTGCACCGCGAACCAGCTTACCGTTAACAACAAGCCCTGAACCTATACCTGTTCCAACTGTTATGCATACCAAATTTTGGCAGCCTACACCTGCTCCGTAATTTAACTCGCCCAAAGCAGCCGTTCTTACATCATTATCAACCCTTGTCGGAATTCCAAATTCTTTTTCCATAATTTCTGCTATTGGAATATTTACCCAGCCAGGTATATTTGGCGCAAGCCTTACAACGCCTTTATTGCAATCAATTTGACCTGGAAAACCAAAACCCATACCCTCTATATCAGACGGTTTTAATTTTGTTTCTTTTAATAAATCACGAATAGCATCTTTCATGCTGTTTATTGTGTGTTCATATCCCATTTCTGCGCGTGTAGGTATAGAATTTGAATAAATTATTTTCCCTTTATCACTTACCAAGGCGATTTTTACATTTGTACCGCCAACATCAACACCAATACGTTGAGCCATTCTTATCTCCTCCTCTTTCTATAATATAAACGCTTGACAATAATAACACAAAACCTATCTAAAGTAAACGAAGCGACTATTTTACAACAGTAAATTTTCTGTTTAATATTTTATGTCTTTGTTCAAGGAAATCTTCTCTTGATGAATATAAATCAAAATTCTTATCAATATTCATACAATTAATTATTGCAAATAAATCAGACGGAATGTTAAATAAACAAATATTGCCCAAATTCTTTATATATTCAATGAATTCAATTGTACAATCATTCACATAAGAGAGATCAAAACAAACCTTCATTGCGGAATGACACTCTATTTCATTCTTAATTCGAGTTGTCTGTCTTAAATCTAATTTTGGACTTAGCGGGGTAATTATGCAATATTTTTCAGTCTCTGTTATTTCCATAATTATATTCTAAATTAATATTTGCCAAATAATAATTATCCGAAAATATAAAAAATCTACAACTTATGTATAATAATTTTAAAAAAAGGTCTGCCATAGGCAGACCTCAAATTATACTTCCATTATTCGTTATTATTCATATATATAACCATTTGTTAAATCAATTTTTAATGGTCCTAATAGTCTTATGTTAACGATTTGTCCCGGAGTAGTAAGAACTTTTGAACCTTTAAATAATCTTCTCCAGAAACCTCCTTCTTTAGGATCAAGAGTAGCAACACCATAAAGCATTACAGCTTGGTCATTTGGTGTTACAAGAAGTTCATTCTTGATTATAACTTCACCATTTTGTTTAAAGAGTTTACCTCTTTGAACATATTTTACTTGACCTTTTAAATCACTGCCTTCGGAAACAAGAAGATATTTTTCTCTTGTAACAATATTATTAGGAACTTTCGCAGTGTATATGTCAGTTACATTTGAAATTTGGGAACCTACAACACTTTCAAGTTTAATAGGCATAATAGCTCCGGCAGGAATAACACCTATAGAACCCTGTACTCTTACATTATCAAGCACATAGCCGTCAGCAGTTCTTTTTTGCATACTTTCTGCAAGCTTAGCGTTAGGATTTAGTTTTGCTTCTTGCATCATTTTATAAAGAAGTGCTGCAACTTCTGCTCTGTTCATTGGTCTGTTCGGTTCCATCTTACCTTCATGGCCGGGAGTAATTACATCCAAATCAAGAAGTTGAGATTTAGCTGCCGCCATTAAGAACCATGCCGGTAATTGAGTGTAATCTTCATAGCTCTTTGAAATAATACTTTGAGCTCTTTGTTCACTGATTTGAGATGTTGTAAGAGCATTAACTGCTATAGAAATAGCTTCAGCTCTTGTTAGAGGGTCATAAGGTCTGAATTGTTCTCCTTTTGCGTCAGGAATGAGGTCAAAATATACCGCTTTTTGAATAATTCTATATCCCCAGAAATCAGGTTGAATATCAGAAAAATGAATTTCCTGAGATACATTAGCATTTTCTTGTCCCAAAGATTTGATTACCATAGAAGCAAATTCTGCTCTTGATACAGGGATGTCAGGTTTATATGTTCCGTCTGGATAACCAACCAAAACTCCGATTTCTGTTAAAAATTTGATTGATTGATAGCACCAATGGCTTTCGTCCATATCAGTATAAAAAGCATTTGCAGGGCTGTTCATTAGAAATAGCGCGCAAAAAACGAATATACTTTTCAATAAGTTTTTGAACATTAAGAGTCCTCCTTTTTCATCTTTCGCTTAAGATAATACTATATTAAATATTCTCTTAATGCAATTTTTAGGTTAATAGTTTTAACAAATCTACATAAAATAGCAATTTTCAAAATGTTATTGTTTTATATAATCAGGTGTGTAGCTATGCAAATTAAAATTAATACCTCTCCTCTGTTTCAACGCAAGCTTAGGACCTCTGAAGAAAAGGACTATGCCGAAACTTTGATGCGCGCAAAAATAAAAGCATCAAGAGGACGAGGAAAAACCTATTTACTGCTGCCCTCAACCTCACTTCCGCAATCAGACAATGTTAATACCGGAGTTGGAAATTTAACAGATAAAGATGGGCAAAAATTTATAGATTTTGCAAAAAAATACTGGGGAATAAATGAAATTCAGCTGCTTCCATGCGGTCAATACCACAGAAGCACAAACGGCAGTTTTCCTTTATACTCTTCTACTTCTATGGAATTGGGAACTCATATGATTGATATAAAATCAATACTGCCCAAAGAAGATTTTGAAAAACTTGTAAAAAGCAATTCACAAAAAGAAAAGGTTAATTTTAATAATATTGTCTCTTTTGATTCTCCTTTCGAAAGCTTATTGAGAAAGGTACATAATAGCATACCCGCATATTTGACAAATGATTTTGAAAAATATAAACAGTCCAATCACAAGCGATTAGAGCCAATGGGAATATTTAATGCTCTTTTAAAGCAATACTGCACAGCAGATACCAGAAATTGGGAACATACGGATAAGTTTTTGTATGACGATAGAATTCTTCCCTTATCAGAAAGAGAAAAAAGAATAGAAGAAATTTACAAAAAATGGGGAAAAGAAATTGATTTTTACTATTTTAAGCAATTTCTTGCCGATAAAGGTCTTAAAGAAGCAAAACAAAATCTTAATAAAAAAGGGATTCGCCTCAATGGCGATATGATATGCGGATTTTCATATTCAGAAAAATGGGCTCACCCAAAAGCATTTTTAGATGGTTGTGAAAATGATTGGGGCGCTCCGGTATTAGATTTTGAATCTGAAGAAGGTTTACATCTTTTTAAAGAAAAAGTTAAATTCAACGCAGAACGTTATGACGGCATCAGAGTTGATGCCTCTTGGACGTATGTTTCTCCAAAATACAGAAATATTGAGACAGGAGAAATTGTTAGAAAAGACTTCGGAGATAAAATACTAAACATTATTGATGAAGAATTCAGGAAGGTAAAAGGTGAAAATTACAACCTCAAAAATATAACGCATGAGTTTACGGCAAATACCAACGACTTTGAAATATATTCAGGCAATAAACTTAAACCGTTTCTGGAAAACAGGGTAAAAATATATACCTCTGATTACATGTCAGAGGATTGGGGAAGCGCAAATGCATTTATAAAAAGAGGCTGGGGAGAAGATAGTTTTGTTATAGGCAATATGAACCACGATTCTGCAGCAATGGAAATTTCAGAATCACAGCAAAAAGTTCTTAGCGATATTCTTAGAATTCCTAAAGAAAAACTTGCAGGAAAAAAAGAATTTATTAAAGCAAAATTTGCAGAACCAATGAGAGCCAGAAACAACATGTTGTTTTTCATGCCGGCTTTGGGTATCAATGGAAGATTTGACAAATTACCAAAACCTGCTGATAATTACACCGTAAAAATTCCTTCAAACTATGAAGATTTATACATTAATGCACTTAATAGAGGAGAAGCTTTTAACCCAATGGACGCACTGGAAAAACAATTTATAGCGCAAGGACTTGATAAAACTGATAAAAAACTTTTCAATAAAATAAAGAAATATAGGAAAATTCTTGAAAACAAAGACAGCAGCCTGTCTTCGCCTGTATTAAAAATTTCTGCAGGAGTAGGACTGGCTGCCGTCGGATTGTTATTTTTATATAAATATTTACTGAATAACAAAAAAAATATTGAAAATTATTCTTCTTCCAGATAGCATTTGTAATTTTCTATATTACCGTTTTTTCTAAGTTTTTGAATAGCAAGATTCTCAATTTGTCTTATTCGCTCCTTGGAAAAGCCCAGCACGTTACCAATTTGTTCAAGAGTTTTGGGTTCATTATCTTCAATTCCGAATCTCTGCTTAATAATATCCTGTTCTCTTTTATCCAATGTATCCAAAAGACATATAACGTCACGCTCTTTTAAATGTTGTTGCACATTATTTTCAGGAGAACAATAAGTTGTATCGGCTACATAATCTTGTATGCACAAATCATCCGTTACATAGTTATCAAGACTGACAGGCTCTGTTTTTAAAGCAGATCTCACTTCTTCCAGTCTTTTTTTATCCAAACCTGATAACATAGAGATTGTATCGTCATTTGTATCTAGCGTTTCATCGCATTCTGCCGCAGCACAGGCTTTTTTATATTTACGTATTTTTTCCAACATATGAACAGGAATTCTTATTGTCCTTGAATGATTTGAAATCGCTCTTATTATAGTTTGCTTTATCCACCAAGTTGCATACGTTGAAAACTTAAAATTCTTTTTGTAATCAAACTTTTCTGCCGCTTTTATAAGCCCCATAGAGCCTTCTTGAACCAAATCCATAAACAAAATCCCTTGTCCTATATATTTTTTTGCTATACTCACAACAAGCCTTAAATTTGCTTGAACAAGCTTTTTCTTTGCTTCTTCTCTCTCTTTTTGGTTTCCTTCTTGAATCTTTTGCCCTAATTCAAATTCTTCAGCCTTTGTGAGAATTTTTTTGCGTCCGATTTCTTTTAAATACATTTGCAAAATATCATCGTTGTTGACTATTGTGCTAAAAGTACGCGGATTTTCTTCCTCAGTAACATCAATAAATTCAGCATTATTTAACGCTCTCGCCATCAAAACTCCTCCTTAATTCCGTCTTGTGTAAAACCAAAAATCTCTTACAAAATATAAGACGCAAAAAAAAGAAAAAAGTTCCGTAGATATATTAATTTTTTGAATTTATTTCACTTCAGAAAGTATATATCGAACACAGTCTTTTGAATTATGGCATTTATTTGCTATGCGCCAACAAGCTTCTGTAACTTTGTTATACGCAGCTTTATCATCAAGATAACTTTCTATTTTAAATACCAAATCTGAAAAGTCTTCATAAAAAGGCATAAATCCTTCAAATAATGCAAGCTCTTCCCTAAAGTCACTTATCAACAATCTTTTACAAGCAACTGTTTGAAATGTTCTGTAATTCAGAGAAGAAATCCCTTGAGCATTCATATTGAAAACCATTTTGGTGTTGTTTATAGCACGCGCCATGTCCTCTTCATTATCTATAAAACCTTGATAAGCCAAGTCTATTATTTCTGGATATTTTGCCCGTTTCTTTGCATCATCAAGGTGTTTGCCAATGGCATACCATGCAATTTTCAATTCAGGCAGTTTTGTAAGAAGCTCTTCAAAAAAACTTAAACGATAGTCTGTATCCAGCCTTCCAGCAAACATAATATCAAATTCAGGCTCTTTACCGTTATCTTTATATATATCAAAATTTACAAAATGGGGCAGGTAATGAATATTTTTGAAAGTTTCATACTCCGTTAGTTGTTTATCCCAGTAAAAGGTATAGTTGTCATCTTTTTCCAAATACTCAATGTATTTTTCCCAATCATCTCCTACTCCTGAAGCCTTGCTCCTTATATCATCAGAAAAATAATTGATAGAAGGTATGTCTATATTATTATCAATTTTTATTTTAAGACCGGAAAAGTCATATCCTGCAATATAATCATACTTACCCTCTAAAAGCTCCTGCAAATTATCATCAAACAATTCGTCATAAACAGTAACTTCGCATTTATTCTGCCGAAAACCGTCAATAAGACTGCTGGTTGTTAACCTTCCTCCAATACTTATAGGTAGTATTGCTAATATTTTTTTCTTTCTTCTCATCTTAGTTACTATTTTAACATTTTTTATAATTCAACACAATGTATTTTTGTGATATATTAAGTTGTACTGGGGCTTGTAGCTCAGTAGGATAGAGCGGCGGTTTCCTAAACCGTGTCTGTCGCGAGTTCGACTCTCGCCAGGCCCACTTACTTTTTTCTTTACTAACAAGAAAAAAGTAAGCAAAAAAGAAAAGAACACAAAACTTATTCAAAAACTATTAATACAAAATCAATTGATTTTCCTGTCTTATTTATTTGTGCTTGTGTATAGACAAAAATACTTAGTCAATACTATATTTTAGTCCTTTTTATTTTGGCACGGTTTTACTTTATAAGCAGTTCGCATACAGGATTTACCAATCCGGCAAAGTTAATATATTTACCTTTCTGCTTGCAGTTAATCCCGATTTTTCGGAATTTCCTACTACACTTAAAACAAAATTTAAACTTTGCTATTAAAATTTGTAAGCAATGTAAAAATTTGTAAAAAAAGCAAGAAAAAATGAAATCATAAGAAGCATAAGTACCTTATTTATATGCTTGTATATATGCCAAAGGAGAGTACGTATTACGTAAAGGCGGTGAAAATCCAAGTTTTATGGAATTAAATGCAGGATTGAGAAAAAAAGCTACTCCAAAGCTAAATGCGAATGCTGAAATGACTTTACACAGCGAAAAAGGATTTAGCGGAAATATCGGTCTCGCTTATCATTTTTGATTATATAAATAACAATTTTTTTCGTGGTCGTTTATTATCCCGATTGCTTGGAGATATGAATATATTATTACTGTCCCTGTGTATTTCATACCTCTTTTTTTAAGATCTTTAGAAATTTTATCCGAAAGTGGCGTTGAAACAGGAATATTATCTGTTGTATTTCTGATAATTTTTCCTTCTGTAAAACCCCAAATATAGTTTGCAAAACTTCCGAATTCTTTTTGAATTTCAATGAAAATTTGAGCATTTTTAATAGTTGCCTCAATTTTTCCTCTGCTTCTTATGATTCTTTCGTTTTTAAGAAGCGATTCGACTTTTTCTTGATTATAATTCGCAACTTTTTTAACATCAAAATTATCAAAGGCCTTTCTGAAAGCTTCGCGTTTTTTTAAAACACATATCCAAGATAGTCCCGCTTGAAATCCTTCGAGAATAAGAAGTTCAAAGAGTTCTTTATCGTCATACTTTGGCACTCCCCATTCTTCATCATGGTATTTTACGTATATGTCAGATTTTTCATCAACCCAAAAACACCTGTGCATTATAACCTCTTTGCCATATATAGAATTCGTAATGTTATGATTTAATTTACCCTTAACATCCCCAATTGTAACAATTTTGTCACAAAGTAGCAAATTCTATTTTTAGAAGTTATATTACGTTATGAGGGTATAATATGTGGGAATGTACCCTTCACATGAGGTCACATAGTGGTAGATAATCGAGCAGCAGGTTTTTATGGAATCGGCGGCGCTTTCAACTTTAAAAGCGGCGATCCTTCAGGTACTGCAGCAAAAATGAGTCAGGAGAAATACGGTTCAGAAGCTATGTATCTTCCTCCGGCTGAAGGAGAAGAGGATGGCGAAAATCTATACAATCAACCTTATGTAGACAGAAGTGCGCTTCTGAGAGCAACCTTGAATTCTCTTGCGATGACAAATGTAGCATCTGTTTTGAATGCAAATAAACATAAAAAAGACCTCAAAGATATTTTAGAAGAAAAAGAAGAAGAGAAACGAAAAGAAGAAAAAGCTTTAATTGCCAAGAAAAATGAATCAAAACATCAAAAAAAATCAAAAGATAAAGATGTTGAATAGACAATCGGACTATTTTTAAACATAAATTTATTGTATAATATTCCTGTCAAGGAGTGATTTTATGACAACGGAAAATAAGAAAAATAATTATTCATACAGAAAACCTGATTTTTATAACAGATGGAGACGTATATTTTTATTTATAATAACTCATATTTTCTATATGATAAGATTTAAACTTGTTTATAGATTAGAAGTTTACGGTAGAGAAAATATACCAAAAGATAACAATTTTATCATTGCTTCAAACCATCTGTCCACATTGGATCCACCGTTAATTTGTGCAGTTATGGATCGTGGTGTTGCATATATGGCAAAAAAAGAACTTTTTGAAAATCCTTTTATGCGTTGGTGGTTAAATTGGCTGGGAGCATTTGCTGTTGATAGAGAAAAACTCGGGGTTTCAACCATAAAAACCGTTATGGGTATAAAAAAAACCAAATGGGTGCTTGGTATTTTCCCTCAAGGAACAAGACAACTTGACGGAAATATAACAAATGTTACCAAAGGATTTGCATCACTTGCGAAAAGCACTAAATGCGGAATCCTTCCAATAGGAATTACAGGAACTGAGGAAGCAAAAAGAATCCCTTTCTCGGGCAAGATTATTGTAAGAATCGGCGAACTTATACCTTGTTCTGATGACGTTAATGAAATAGTCGAAAAATGGGGCAACTCAATAGAACAACTTACCGGATTAAAATATATACCGGCATAAATAGATTGGCAGTATTGGAAAAGATTTAATGGCAAAAGAAAAAAATTACAACAGAAGAACAGAAAAAGATTACGGATTTTGGAGAACAATGTTCTATCAGACATTTGTAATGTTTATTGTACACAC
>CADCNZ010000058.1 GCA_902802935.1 uncultured bacterium
TTCTGCATTTGCTATAACGGTAGGTTTACCGCCTTCCATAACTGCTACAACAGAGTTTGTTGTACCTAAGTCAATACCAATTGTTTTAGCCATTTTTATATTCCTTTCATATTTAAATTTTCTCAACACTATCATTAAAACATCTTTTTTTAAAAAACTTTAAAAAATAAACAAAAAATTAATAATTTAGGGGGGAAGCTTATTTTTGATATAGAGAAATTGTACTGTTAAGTACGTCCCAAAAGGCACCGCAACGCTCTTGCAGATAAATTTAATATTTTGCAATATATTCTCCCTTTATTAATTGCGAAAAATGCACTTTTCTTGTATAATGTACCCAATATGAACAACCAGAAAAAACTGTCACTTGCTATTTATTGGCATATGCATCAGCCTGTATATGAGTTGGAAGGAACATACTTAATGCCTTGGGTTCGTCTTCACGCAGTCAAGGATTATTTAGACATGGTTTTATATTTGGAAAAATTCCCAAAATTAAAATTAAATTTTGATATTGTTCCTGCTCTTCTGGATTCGATTATAGATTATGGAGAAAACGGTTCTGAGGATATACATTCTCAGCTTTCTGTTGCCAATGCAGAAAATTTAACAGATGAAGAAAAAGAGTTTGTAATTAATAACTTTTTCAACGCAAAATACGAAACAATGGTTTTTAAAAATGAAAGATACAGAGAGCTTCATCAAAAAAGATTTTCTTCTGATAATTTTCAAATTTCAGATTTTACACCTCAAGACTATTCGGATTTGATGGCAGTATTCAATCTTGTATGGATAGATCCAATGCATTTTGACAGATATCCGCGCTTGAAAGAATTATGGGATAAAAAATCAGGATATACTCAAGAGGACAGAATAGAAATTCTTGAGATACAACGAAGTATTATTAAAGAAATTATACCAACGTATAAGAAATATATTCAAAACGGAAGAATAGAACTTACGACGAGTCCTTACTATCATCCTATTATACCAATTTTGATTGATATGAAATCTTCTGTGAAAAAAACGAGTACCTCTAAAAACTTACCAAATAATCTTGGAATGTTAGATGATGCAAAAATGCAGATTAATGCTGCGATGAATCGGGTAGAGGATGTTTTTGGTGTTCGTCCGAAAGGAATGTGGCCGCCCGAATTATGTATTGGCCCCAAGACGGTAAGCATGTTTGCAAGAGAAGGAATTAAATGGACAATTTCTGACGAAGGAGTGCTTGCAAGTTCAATAAATTTTGATTTTGTCAGAGATTTTAAAGGTAATTTAAATGACCCGTACCATTTGCTAAAGGTTTATAATTACAAAACCAGAAAAGGTGATGTTAACATAATTTTTCGTGACAGGTCTATCCCGAATTTAATAAATTTTGAATATGCTGGATTAAATCCGGAAATGGCTGCAGGTGATTTGTATGAAAAAATTAAGAATATACAGAATAAATTGCTTGTTTCTCCTGACGAAAAGCACCTTTTGACAATAGCATCAGACTGCGAAAACTGTTGGGAAAATTATCTTAATGACGGCATAGAGTTTTTAGAAAATATTTATGGATTATTAGGAAAAGATGATACTTTAGAAACTGTTCTAATAAGTGATTACATAGATTCTGATAAGAATAAAAAGAATTTAAAGAAAATTTTCTCAGGTTCTTGGATTGATAAAACATTCAGATATTGGATAGGTGATTCCGAAAAAAATCTGGCTTGGAATTATTTGAAAAAAACAAAGGATGCATACGATTCTTTTATTAAAAAAAATAAGAATTCCTCTATGTTTTTGCAAGCAAAAAGGGATATTTTAATCGCAGAAGGAAGTGATTGGTTTTGGTGGTATGGCGAACCGAATAATTCAGGTCAAGACTTTTTATTTGACTATATGTTTAGAGAAAGACTAAAAAATGTATATTCAATACTGGGTGCAGATTATCCTGAATACTTGGATAAATCTATAATTACAACGGTTGATGTACCTTTTAAAATGCCTAAAAAACCAATATCACCATCTATGGACGGACTTAGCAGAAGTTCTGTAGAGTGGTTCAATGCCGGCACAATGACTTTGTTAGACGGACCTGTATTTAGAGAAAATAAAAATGTTGATAAAATTGATTTTGGATGTGATGAGAAAAACATATACTTTAGATTACATGTAAACAAAGGTTCCGGAGAAATTAGTTTTGTAGACAGAATCAATCAATTTTATATATATATGCGAAATGCAACAAGATTGTGTGATAGAGCACACATACGGTTGATAAGCAAAACAGACAATCCGTATCCGATATTAACTGAAAAATTTGAACACGAATTAACACTAACATTAGTCAAGGATACATTATATCCCCCAAGATTGACAGCAGTTTTGCATCCTGATATGTGGACGCTTGATAACCCTGACGGGATAACGATAGTTTATGAAGATGTTATAGATGTGTGTATACCTTTTGAAAAAATAGGAATTCAAAGCGGCGAAACAGTCGAATTCTTTATGGCAAACACTGATTCAGGTGTCAAAAACACCTATATTCCTCAAGAGATTCTTTTATCTATGAGTCGTGAAAAATAATATTTGACAACGGTCAAATTAAAGACAATCAAGTTATCCGTTATTGATTCTGAACCAGTTGACGAATTTATTGAACATAGAATCTTGGGGGATGTCTTCTTCCGGAATGTCTTTAGAAAGTTCTATTTCATCCTCATTTTTATCTTCGCTTCGTTCAAATAAATCGTCATCGGGCTGGTCTTTGCGCTTTTTTTTCTGTTGAAAATACATGCCGCCGCCGCCCATGCCGCTGCCGTCTTTATAGGCTGATTGTGCCTTTAATCCAGGGTTGATATTTCCAAAATCAAAAGACATAGCTTTGCCACTGATTTGTACATTGCATGTATATTATAACCTATTTTTGAAAAATTTCTACTGTTTTTATGCTAAAATCATACTATTGAGGTATCTATGAAAAAATTATTAAGTGTTTTAATTTGTGTAATTCTTTTTAGTGCTCAAGTTTGTGCGCAAGACTTGAGATTTGTGCAAGTTACTGATGTCAGATATTCAAAAACTTCTGATAATAACGTATTAGCAAAACTTGTTAATGATATTAACAAACAAAAAGACATAAGCTTTGTTGTTTTTACCGGCGATAATATTTCGCATCCCAGTAATGACGATTTAAAAGCTTTTATGTCAGAAATAAAAAAGCTTAAGATTCCATATTACTTGGTTATAGGTGATAAAGACGTTAATAAACGAAAGGATATGAGCAAGAAACAGTATTTGCAAAAAGCTCATAAGTATGGAAGAAAATTTAAACAATTCTCTCCAAATTACGTTTTTGAAAAATCAGGAGTTGTTTTTCTTGTTGTTGACGGCTCAAAGGATGTAATACCTTCAAGTATTGGTTATTATAAAGATAATGTTTTGGAATGGGTTGATGCAAATTTAGATTTATATTCTGATAGAAATGTCATTATATTACAACATTTCCCAATTATACCGCCTGCCGAAAAAGAAAGCCATTATACTTACAAAGCTGATTCATATATCGATATGCTTCAAAAACACAGTAATGTAAAGGCAGTTGTTTCAGGACATTTCGGAGTGAATAAAGAACAACCGGTTAACGGTATAATGCATATTTCAACAGCTCCGCTTCCTTTGTACAGGGTTATAGACATTTTGGATTGCGATACAAAAGAGCCGTCAGTTTGGGCACAGGTAAAAGAGGTAAAATAGTTCTATATATTTATAAAACGGACAAACTCTTTCAAGAAACCTTTTGTTCCGTCAACCCACTTTGTTGCGATTCCTTTGTAGTATTTATCATAATCTGCAATTATGTTTCTTGGAAGTTCTTTTCCTTCTGTGAGTGTTTGGGCGATAAACTCAAGGTAATCATCTTGTTCTTCTCTGTATTCAAAATTTTTGTACCTGAGCTCTTCATCCGCAGCATAATGTACTAATGCATGATAGGCACATTCTATATTTTTGTCTTGAGTATCAGGAAACAACTTAATAGCTTCACGTACATTCCGTCTGTCCGTGAGAACTGAAAAAATAAGCCTTCCTACAAATTTTCTGTTGTTTAAATCTTCCATATTTTAATAAGGGTCAACAATTTTGAACTCAAAACTGGGACTATTAGGACCAAATTTTGCATCATATTTGAGCTTCGGACCTTCTGATAAATCAATAACATCTCTGTTTGTTTGCGAGGTTGTTTCAACATATTTTGCAAATCTGCGTTGTGACTGTACCATGTTTTGCTTAGGCCTTTTTGTGCAAGCAGAAGTTGTAACAGTAATAAAAGATAACATTAGAAGAAAAATGCAGATTTTTTTCATACTAAAGACCTCGCTACCATGTAGTATAATACATTTTAGGTCGTATTATATCCTGCTAAAGAATGATTATTTTATAAAACAAGCAACACTGTGACATTCACTTCTGTTCGTTAATACGGGACTTTTTGTTTCGCAGAATCCTTTTTTATAAAAATCACACCTCGGATTAAATCTGCATCCGTCAATTTTTTCTTTAATACTTGGCGGAGCTCCTTCAATTGTTTTAAGTTTTAATAACGGGTTTGTTGTTGGCAAAGAATTTAATAAGGCTAAAGAATACGGATGTATTGGATTTGTAAAAAATTCTTTTGCCGGAGCTTCCTCAACAATATGCCCTGAATACATCACTGAAATATAATCGGCATAATTGCTGACAAGAGCCAAGTCGTGTGATATCAAAAGAATGGTTGTTTGGTATTCTTTTTTTATTTCATCCAATAAATCCATAATTTGTTTTTGTATGGTTACGTCAAGTGCGGTTGTAGGTTCATCCGCGATTATAAGTTCTGCACTTGTTGCTAATGCCATAGCTATAATGATTCTCTGTTTCATTCCTCCGGAAAATTCATGCGGATAAAATTTTAACTTGTTTTCAACATCAGGAATTTTGACAAGATTCATCACTTCTTTTGCTTTTCTTAAAGCTTGATGCTGAGAAACTTTTGAATGCACTTTTATTGATTCAATTAACTGGTTTCCTATCGTATAAAGCGGATTAAGAGATGTCATGGGGTCTTGAGGAATTAATGCAATTTTATTTCCTCTTAAAGAGCGCATTTGTTTTCCGGTATATTTCATTAAATCCATGCCGTTGTATAAAATCTCGCCATTAGTTATTTTTGCTGCTTTTGGCAGTAATTGTATTATTGACATTGCAGTGATTGTTTTACCGCATCCGGATTCTCCAACAAGCGCGTGTAAAGAACCTTTTTCAATATTAAGGTTAACATCAAAAAGTGCTTGATATTTATCGAAAAATAAACTTAAATTTCTTATTTCTATGATATTTTCCATAATTATTATTATCAAATTTTTTTATTTAGAGGTCAATAGTTATTCTAACCGAATTTATAGAATTTTATAGTATACCATATAGGATAAATATGATATACTTGAATTTGATATGACTATTTTTGATGAAAATTTGATACTTGAAACAATAAATATGATAAAGCTTCACAACTTTGATATTAGAACTGTGACGCTGGCAGTAAGTTTGCGCGATTGTTTATCTGAAAATACAAATGTTGTGTGTGATAAAATCAAATTCAAATTGGATAAATACGCATCCAATTTAGTAAAGTATGCAAATGATATAGAAAATGATTACTCAATACCAATTGTAAACAAAAGAATTTCCGTAACTCCGATTTCTTTAGTCGGTGAAGCGTGTAAGGACATGAATTATATAAAAATTGCCAAAACCCTTGATGAATGTGCAGAAAATTTAGGAATAGATTTTATAGGCGGATATTCTGCTTTGGTCGAGAAAGGCTGTACTAAAGGCGATATAGCTTTAATAAATTCTATTCCGGAGGCATTGGCTTCGACAGAGAAACTATGTTCGTCAGTAAATGTTGCATCATCAAAAGCCGGAATCAATATGCATGCAGTCTTAAAAATGTCGGAGATTATAAAAAAGTCGGCAGAGCTTACGGCTGATAAGGATGGTTTAGGGGCAGCAAAGCTGGTAGTATTTTGCAACTCAGTCAGCGATAATCCGTTTATGGCCGGTGCGTATTGTGGTTATGGTGAGGCAGAATGTGCATTGAATATTGGTGTTTCGGGTCCTGGGGTTGTAAGAGCAGCAATATCGGATTTGGATAAAAATGCAGATTTAGGAATTTTAGCAAATAAAATAAAACAGACGGCATACAAAATTACTGCAACAGGAGAACTCATCGGAAGAAAGCTGGCGAAAAAACTAAGCATACCTTTTGGAGTAGTGGATTTATCTTTAGCACCAACTCCAAAAATAGGAGATAGTGTTGCTCAAATTTTTCAAGCAATGGGTTTAGAGGATGCAGGTGCGCATGGTACAACTGCTGCATTAGCAATGTTAAACGATGCTGTTAAAAAAGGCGGTATAATGGCAAGCTCATACGTAGGCGGTTTATCAGGAGCATTTATTCCGGTATCAGAGGATGCGGGGATGATAGATGCTGTTTCAAAAAGTCATTTAACCTTTGATAAGCTTGAAGCTATGACTTGTGTTTGTTCTGTAGGTCTTGATATGATTGCAATTCCAGGAGATACGCCAAGCTCAACAATTGCAGGTATAATAGCTGATGAAATGGCAATAGGAATGATTAATAAAAAAACAACTGCCGTAAGGCTTATTCCTGCGCCTGATAAAAAAGTAGGAGACAAAATTGTTTTTGGAGGGCTATTAGGCGAAGCTCCCGTAATGCAAATTAGCAATTTATCATCATTTGGTTTCGTGCAAAGAGGAGGCAGGATTCCTGCACCAATACATAGTTTAAATAATTAAGGATAAAAAAATGGCAACATTTAAAGATTTGGAAGATAGCTTGAGAAGTTTTATAATTCAAGAGCAGTCAGATGCTCACAATGCGAGGAATGTAAGCGTAGCAAAATATAACAATATAAGAATTTGGATGGATTTATCCAAATATGTTCAGCCGCATTTTTATGTAAGAATTTCAATTTCAGAAGCTGTTTTTGCTCTTGCAGACTGTACAAAAATAAACGGCGGTTTAGGGTATGAAGAAAGATTTGTTCTAAAGTGGTTTGGAAGAATGGGAATAAAAGAAAAGCTTCATGAACTGTGGAATTCTGCAGAAAAAGCAAAAGTTGTACAAGGAAAAGATAATGAAGTATAAAGATTTAGCAGTAAATCCTTTAAGTGTCGTCCTGCAGCTTGTTGGTGCAAGATGGAAACTTCTTGTTGTCCAAGAACTTTTAAAAGAAGAGAAAAGATTTTCTGCGCTGAAAAAAAAGTTAGGGTGTACCGCAAAAGTATTAACAGCATGTCTTAGAGAAATGGAAGACGACGGGCTTATTATAAGAGAAGAGTCTGAGTCTGCTGAAAACAAAGTTGAATATTATCTTTCGGACATAGGTTATACTCTTCGGCCTGTAATTGATTCTATGCAAAAATGGGGCAAAGATTATAAAAAACTTAGGAAATTAATGGAAAGGGCAGGTAAATGAATATCAAATATTTAGGTCATAGCGCGTTTGAAATTGAAACAAACGGAAAAAATATAATTATAGATCCTTTTTTGGTTTGTGTTCCTAATTACAAACCCAAGAATATATATAATATTTTTGTAACACATGGACATGGAGATCATCTCGGAAGCGCTATAGAAATATCAAAGACAACTGGCGCTCCGATTACAGCTATATTTGAGCTTGCTAATTATTGTGCTAAAAAAGGAGCAAAAACAATAGATGTAGGTTTAGGAGCATGGAGAGACTACAGCTGGGGACGTGCAATTCCTGTTCCGGCTTTCCATTCCAATAGTACACCGGATGGAGAGTACGCAGGTATACCTTGTGGCTTTATCTTTGAAATTGAGGGGCAGACAATATACCATGCAGGTGACACGTGTCTAAACTCTGAGATGAAAGTTATAGGAGAGATGTATCAACCGGATATAGCTATGCTTCCCATAGGCGGTAAATATACAATGGATATTGAACACGCAGTTAAAGCTGCGGAATGGATTGGCGCAACAGTAATAATACCAATGCATTACAATACATTTGACGCTATAAAAGTTGAAATAGATGATTTTGAACGTCAAATAAGAGAAGTCGGCAAAGTTCCGCACGTTATGAAAATTGGCGAATAAAAATAGACTTGGAATAATGACTTAAAAAATCTTAACATTTGAAAAGATTTTCCTTATAGTATATGATTATATTGAATAATTATCCGCGGGGAGCAGATGGAAAACAATTATTTTGCACTATTAGCTAATGATGTGAAGAAATTATGGAACGGTTTGGACGGTAACCAAAAGCTTGGAATGCTTGCATTGATTGTCGTTACAATAGTCGCTGCTACATTTTTCTTATCCAAAGCTCTTGAACCGGATTGGGTTGTTCTGTATTCAGACTTAAACGAAGTTGACGCTATAAGCATTGTTGAAGGTATGAAGAAAAATGGTTATCAATACAAAGTTTCTGAAGACCATAAATCTATTCTTGTTCCTTCAAATGTACGTGATGAAATGCGTGTTTTTGTTGCGGAAAATGATTTAATTAAAAATGACAACCATGGCTTTGAGCTTTTGGACGATATGCAGCTGGGTTCTACAGACTTCAAAAATAAGTTAACAAAACAAAGAATATTTCAGGGTGAATTAACTCGTTCTATTGAAAAGATTGACGGAATAAGATACGCAAGAGTGCAGCTGGCAGAGCCTGAACGTTCAATCTTCGAAGATAGTGATGCTAAACCGACAGCATCTGTTGTTCTGGTTATGCAGCCTGGGTATAAAATAAAAAGTTCTCAGGTTAAAGCAATAAAGAACTTAGTAGCATACTCTGTTCCGCGTATGACACCGGAACAAGTTTTTATAACAGATCAAAACGGTAATGCGCTTTCGGATGAAACATCTAAAAACTCCACTGATATGGAAAGCTTTAAGTCCAATTTAGAAAAAGAGACTGCAAAAAAAGTTTCTGATGTGTTGGAAAAAATAGTAGGAAAAGGTAATGTTTCTGTTCAAGTAAACGCAGATATAGATTTTAATTCAGCAAAAGCTACTATAGAAAGTTACATTCCTCTTAGTGACAACAAAGGAGTTGGTGTTGTTACAAGTTCTCAGACAGAAGTTGAAACATACGAAAATCCAAATAATGTTAATAATCCTGCAAATCCAAATAATTTGACACCGCCTGTTGTGGTAAATAGAAACTTAAATTATTCAAAACAAAAAACCGCAGTTAATTATAGTGTGTCAAAAGAGGTTAAGCAGGTTGTATATGCACCGGGTTCGGTGAAACGCTTATCAATAGCAGTAGCTGTAAATAAAGTTTTAACGGATTCAGAAAAGGATGAACTAAAAAATCTTGTTCTTTCTGCATCAGGAGTTGATTATTCTCGCGGAGACGTAATTTCTGTTTCAGGACTTCAATTTGAGGGTGCAACAATTGATAAAAAAGCTCAAGATGATTTTACAAAACAATATCAGCAAGAACAAATGTTCTACTTTATTACATCATCAGTTATACCGTTAATAATTGTAGTGTTGCTTGGCGGTTTTGCTTTATTGATTTTGAAGAGCTTTGTATCAAAAATGCCTGCAGGCAGACGTCAAAGACAAGAACATAAAATTATTGAAGAAATTCAAGATATATCAAATCGTGTTGATGAGATAGATCATGAGGACGATACACCAAGAATAGAACTTAACCAAAAAGAAATCAGGTCTCAAAAAGACCAAAGTATCAATGAATTAAATGAAGCAGTTATGGCAGCTCCGGAAGAAGCGGCAAAACTGTTAACATCGTTCATAAGAGATTAAAAAGAGAAGTAGGAATATACCATGGGTATTGAAGAAATAAAAAAGGCAAA
>CADCNZ010000059.1 GCA_902802935.1 uncultured bacterium
GAGTATTGCAATACATGGTATTACTCAAGATATGGTAGAAGATGCTCCTTCAGAAGAAGAAGCTTTACCAAAGATTTTAGAATTTATTGGCGATTATCCGATTGTTGCACATAATGTAATTTTCGACTATTCATTTTTAAATGAAGCAAAGCTTCGTGTTTTTGGCGAAAAACTTGAAAACCCAAGAATCGATTCTCAGATGATGTTTAAGGAAATTGCTCCGGAACTTGAGTCACATGGTTTGGAAGCATTGACAAATAGATTTAATGTTGAACTAAATAATCATCATAGGGCTATGGCAGATACTATGGGACTTGCTCTTGCTTATCCAAAACTTAAAAAATTATACCTACAAAGACTGGATTGGCAAAGGAAACAGCTTAAAAATGTAGATTATTTATTTGACAGATATCTTAGAATTCAACAAAGCATTGCTACTATGCAAGCAGAACTCCAAGATTTAAAATCTGTATTTAAATTGCATTTCGATTTGGGAGGCGAGCCTCTGGTTGCAGAAACAGGCGAAATGATGATTTATCAATCTAAACAATCTTTTGGATATGACCTTGCCGATATAAAGGATGTTCTTGAGAATGTTGGTGCATTAGATAAAGCCGTGAAAGTCAACAATGGTTTTGTCGATAGGCTCTGTAACGGTTTGAGCTTATCCGAAGAGTATAAAGAAATTATAAGAGATGCACGTCAGGAAATTTCTGAAACCAGAAATATACAAGTAATAAAACCATGCAAACAGTAGCAAAAAAGGATATTCCTGAATCACTTACCGTAGAGATTGAGAAACTTTCCAATCTCGGACTGGGTATTGCAAAATATAACGGTTATATAATTTTTGTTTCAAATTCTTGTCCAGGTGATATTGTAAAAATAAAAATCGGTAAAAAAAATAAACACTACGGACAAGCAGAAATTACAGAAATTATAAAACCTTCACGATATAGAATTAATCCCTTTTGTAAAATGCAAAAAATTTGCGGTGCATGCCAAATTCAATATATTGATTATGACGCCCAGTTAAAATTTAAAAAAAATATTGTTGAAGACACAATGCATTCTATATATCGTGACATGGTAGAAGTGCGTGATGTAATTCCAAGTCCTCAAATTCATAATTATAGGCATAAAATTCAATATCCTATCGGAGAAACAAGAGATTCTAAAAGGATTTTAGCAGGATATTACAAGCCGGGAACTCATGAGCTTGTAAATATAAAATATTGTCCTATTCAACCGGAATACTGTGATGAAATTATTGATTTTATAAGAATTAAGTCAAAAGAGCTTAAAATAAGCGGGTATGATGAAAAAAAACATACCGGAGAACTCAGGCATGTTGTCATTCGTGCATCCGCATATAATAATAAATCATTAGTAATACTTGTTGTTAACTCTAACATACAATCCGATAAAATAAAAAAACTCGCTTATTCGATTTATACCGAACTTAAAGGAATTGCAGGAGTAGGGATAAATTATAACACACAGAAAACCAATTTAATTTTTGGCGAAAAAGTAGATATCGTAGAGGGGAATGGATATGTAGAAGAATCTCTCTGCGATAAAATATTCAAAATAGGAGCAAAAACCTTTTTCCAAGTTAATCCTAAAAGTGCTGATAATATTTTTAGATATGTAAAAAATTACATTTCTTCAAATTTTGATTGCCCTACAATACTTGATGCTTATGCAGGCATAACCGCATTTGGAATATGCATGTCCGATATTGCAAGTAAAGTCGTAAGTGTTGAAGAAGTAAGCGAATCAGTCCAATTAGCAAAAGAGATAATAAAAGAAAACAATATAAAAAATATAGAACTTCATTGCGAAGATGCAGGAAAATTTTTTGCAAAGGAATCAATGCTCGGAAGACTGTTTGATTTGACCATCCTTGATCCGCCAAGAAAAGGTTGTACAATTGAAAGTTTAGACTATGCTTTAAAACTTACCAGAAGTAAAATTATTTATGTTTCTTGCAATCCGGCAACTCTTGCACGCGATTTAAGGTATCTGACTGATAAAGGAGCAAAAGTTGAATATATACAACCTTTTGATATGTTCCCTCACACATATCATATAGAAAATGTTGCAGTTATTGACCTTTCTGATATCTAGAACCATACATCATTATTAGTTATTTTTTGAGGTCGCGTAAAATATTCCATAATCATACTGCTTGTTCCGACAGCCAGCCCGCCTAAAACACATCTTCCTACGTATGTTAATAAGGCTTTGGCATAAAGGCTTTTAAGTTTTTGCACCATTTGATTATCCGCTCCAACACTTTTTGCCAATTTAATTCCTTTGTGGCTTGCCAAAGCTTCTTCTATTACTACAGGTATCATTGCCGCAAATGCTATTTTGCCGCAATTGTCTTTTATTCTGTCTTCTATATTTTTAGGTGCATCTTTGGGTTTGGTACTTGAGAATAGTGCAAGGTATCCCATCCATCCGGCTATTGCATAACCTATTCCATAAAATTTTGCATTCATTCTTGTTAACCAAGGGCTTTTGAGTTGATTTAAAGCATGTCCAAGTTCGTGAAATCCGAGGAAAGATGATTTTTCCGTATTAATTAAAATTTGCTTTGCTTTTGGTTTAAAAGCAGCATTTGTTCCTTTTGCAAATTCGGAGGAAAAATCATTGAAAGCTTGCGGTTCTACTAAGGTCACTCCCTTTTCGATCAAACCTGAGTTTTCAAATGCTTTTATAAACTTATCTTTGAAAAGATTGTTGTTGGCTTGTTCTTTGAGTACTTGCTTGACAAGAGGTTTTCTTGTTAAAGCCAAAGGGCTTAAAATGGCAGCAGAAGCTCCGGTGGCAAGCCAATAACCTGCCTCTGCAGATGCATAACTCTTTGGAACATATTCGTTCCCTTTATAATAGTACGTACTTGTCATATAACTACACCTGTTTTTTTAAAAACATCATTTAAAAAAAATTTGCCTTTCTGTAACAAATATTTACATTTTCAATTCATTTACTGCTCACCCCTCGACATTTTATATTGTTTTGGTTAAGATTTAACTATACTAGCCAATAATAGTTAAAGGAGAAAATGGAAAATGCAAGTAATATTGAAAAAAGAAGTTCAAAATATTGGTGAAGCAGGTGACTTGGTAAACGTAAAAGACGGCTATGCAAGAAACTACTTAATACCAAAAAATTATGCTGAAGTTGCAACAGAAGGTGCTCTAAAAAACAGAGAACAGAATCTTGCAAGAATCAAAGCTAAACAAGAAAAATTACACCAAGAAGCTTTAGCGAAGGCTGAACAAATTGAAAAATTGGGTTCTATAGAACTTTCTGCAAAA
>CADCNZ010000060.1 GCA_902802935.1 uncultured bacterium
CAGAGATATCAGATACTGTAAATTCTTTTTGATTAAGATTTTCTACCATAATAGGTGTTCCTTCCAAAAATCTTACTTCTCCAAATACGAATTTATCCATGAGATCATTCCAAACGAGTTGAAATGTTGATACCCAAACTCTGTCTTGTATATTTGTTTTACTTTGCATTGTCGGTAAAATTTCTATATTTGCCGCAAATACGCTATTAGTTATAATAAATAACATTATTGTTATCAAAAGTTTTTTCATGCCAATCTCCTTCTATACATATTTTAACAGCAACAATAAGGGTTTACAAACAATATTCGTGATAGAATAAAAATATGAGAATTGCACCATTTAAAATCGAAGAGTGGATGAACAGATATGAAGAAAGTGCTTTGATAGATCTTTCAGGAACATGTATTAAACCTATGTCTGTAAATGAATTATGTCAATTGTCAGGAACTTATCCGCAAAAAGATGGTGTATTTGATTTGTTGCTGGATTATGGAAAAATTACAGGCTCTGACAGACTAAAATCAGCCATAAAAACTTTGTATACAGAGCAGAAAGTTGATAATATAACAGTTACACACGGAGCGATAGGTGCAAATCAACTTGTATTTTTATCACTACTTGAAAAAGATGATGAGGTAGTTGCTATCGTCCCTACGTATCAACAACACTATTCAATACCGGAATCATTGGGCGCTAAAGTAAAATTGTATTTTTTAAAAGAGGAAAACAACTGGCTGCCTGATATTGCAGAGCTTTCTCAATTAGTAACTTCGAAAACGAAACTGCTATGTCTTAATAATCCGAATAATCCTACAGGAGCGGTTATACCGAATCCTTTATTGGAGGAGATTGTTGATATGGCCTCAAAAAGAAATGTATGGATACTTTCCGATGAAGCATACAGGGGATTAAATTTAATAGGAAATCCTTATTCGAAATCTGTTGCAGATCTTTATTCAAAAGGAATCTCTGTTGGAAGTATGTCAAAAACATATTCGCTGCCTGGGCTTAGAGTGGGGTGGATTTGCGCGAGAGAAGATTTAATATCAGAAGCTAACCATCAAAGACAGTATAATACAATAAGTATAAGTAGTATCGATGATTATTTTGCATCTGTAGCTATTGAAAATCAAGATTTAATATTAAAAAGAAACTTAGTAATACAACAACAAGGGTTAAAAAATTTAATTGATTGGTTGAAATTAAATACAGAATTTGATTGCGTAATACCAACAGGAGGTACAACAGCACTGATAAAATATAATAAAAATGTGCCATCAAGAGAACTTTGCAGAAAATTCCAAAATAGGACAGGAGTTGCACTTTTGCCAGGAGAAACATTAGAGATGGAAGGGTATGTTAGAATAAACTTCTGTGCGCCATATTTACTTCAAGGTTTGGATTTGTTAGCGACGTATTGTGCTACGCTCTAGAGCTCTTACAAATTTAGTAGGTAAATTCTCGTTAGGGTTAATCGAGCCAACAAGTATTGTCATGCACCCAAGACGTTTTCCGGCAAGAATATCTGTTAGAGGTCTATCACCAACCATAACCGCTTGAGAGGGTTTGATTCCTATTTCATTCAAATAAGAATGCATAATATCCGGATTAGGTTTTCTTGCTGCACCAATAACCCTGCATGGTGCAATCTTTGAAACCGCTTCAATGTATTCTTTGTTAAAATTATTAGAAATTATAGCTGTTTCAAACTGATTTAAAAATGAATTAAACCAATTAATAGTTTCAGGTAAAAATGCAGCAGACTTAGAAATCATAACAGTAGAATCCAAATCTAACATAATGCATTTTATTCCCCGAGATTTAAGCTCAGAAAAATCAATTTCATATATATTTTTTAAATTATAATCAGGTTTTATAAACATAAATTACCTACGAGCATGCACAACTGGAAATTTCATTATTAGTTTCTTTTATTCCCACCGTTCTTATGAGTGCCCATTCATAATCTTTAGGCTCACATGAAAATTTGACTAAAAGTTCTTGGTTGGTATTTGCAAGTTCAAGTTCTTCTCCGTTTAAATTCTTTATTTCGGTAACTTGAGTTATAAATTTTTCAGAAGGTGTAATAATTTCAATGTCTTCATTTTTAAAGAATTTGTTTTTAGTTATAATTTTATAATATTCATCCACTTTGGAATGAATTTCACATAGGAAGTCAGCACCGGCAAGCCCTTTAGATATATCATAACTATATCCGTCAGCGCAATATTCACCATTTCCAAGGTAGAAACCAGTTGTGTATCCTCTGTTCCCGACTTTCAATAATTCATCAAAATAGGGCTGCATATTAGCTTCAGGATTGCTTACAACAGTATCTATAGCTTCTCTGTATGCTTTTGCAACAGCAGAAACATAGTATAAACTTTTTGTACGACCTTCAACTTTAAAAGAATCGATTCCTGCATCAATCATTTCTTTTAGGTGTTTTACTAAGCACAAGTCTTTAGTTGAAAGAATATGTGTGCCTCTTTCATCTTGAATAATTTCCTGATACTCTCCGGGTCTTGTTTCTTCAAGTAGCTTATAGCTCCATCTGCAAGGTTGAGAGCAGTTCCCTGAATTTGCTTTACGTTCACCTTTAGTCATGTAATCACTGAGTAAGCACCTGCCTGAAAAAGATACGCATTGAGCACCGTGTATAAAACACTCTAGCTCTATATCCGGCACTTTTGATTTTATTTCAGCAACATCATTAATAGGAAGTTCTCTTGCTAAAATACATCTTGTAGCGCCAATATCTTGCCAAAATTTGACCGCTTCATAGTTAAGGATATTTGCCTGTGTTGATATATGAATTGGAGTTTCAGGCATGTATTTTTTAGCAAGTCTAATTATTCCAGGGTCGCTTATTATTAAGGCATCAGGATTAGACGCTGATATTTTATCCATACACATTTCTAATGATTTAATATCTCTGTTAAAACCAAATATGTTAAGTGTAAGGTATGCCTTTGCTCCCATAAGGTGAGCGGTGTCAACAGCATTTTTAAGATTGTCTAAAGTAATTAATTCTCCTTTTCGCATAGAGCGGAGACTATAATCAACAACGCCCAGATAGACGGCATCAGCGCCGTATTTTATGGCATATTTTAGTTTCTCTACGTTGCCTGCCGGCATTAAAAGTTCAGGTTTTTTCATATAAAAATTTTATCATAAAATAACAAAAGACATCAAAAACATGTTTTATAATGAATATAATTTTTTATAAAACCTCTTTACAAATTTTTTTTATTTGATAGTATGAATAGAGTGAAGGCTATGTTTTAGCTTGAGCGAACAATAAAAATAAATTATGCGCGTAAAGCGAAGGTTGTATAATCCTCAGTAGCTCAATGGCGGAGCAACCGGCTGTTAACCGGTAGGTTGTTGGTTCGAGTCCAACCTGGGGAGTTTTTTCTATTATTAGGGGTTGAATCAGTTTCAACCCCTTTTATAATGCCTATTTCCAGAGTTCGATTGTTGGCAAAATTTTGGGCCAAATTGTACTGATTTTCTGCTATTGTTTGAAAAATCGGTTTAAGTTTTATGTTAAAATTCTTATCTTTGTATGTGATTTCTTCTGATATTATTTCTAAAATTTTTCTTTTTTGTTTGATATTTCCTTTTGAAAAATATTCATACGCATTATCCGTAAACCCAAGCAGGATGTCGGCTTTTTCGTAAAACTCTTTATCAAGTTTGTCAATTTCATATAACTGAATTTTGAGTTTATCTTTTTCAGTTTGCCATTTATCATTTTGACTTTTCCAAAAATCATGAGTTATATTACCGTCCAGTTTGAGGGTAAATGCTTCTTCAATTCTGTTTTCTAAAACCTGTATTTGTTTAATAATACTTGCTTTAACGTCTTTTGAATAGCCGTTTTTCTTTTCGTGTACTATTTTTAATTCATTTGAAATTTTTTTTCTAATCTCTTGCGGTATTATTATGAGTTTCAAAATTTCTGATATTAATTTGTCAATTTTTACTTCATTGATATAATCTCTTTTGCAGTTACCGCCTTTATTACCTGTGCAATGATAGTAAATGTATTTTCCTTTTTTAAGTTCAGCAGTTAATAAACAACCGCAGTAACCACAACGAATCATTCCAGTATATGCAAAATCATAGTTTTGTTTTCTTGTTTTATTCGGGTCAATTAGCCTGTCTTGAACTCTGTAAAACAGTTCTTTACTAATAATTGGAGTATGTTTTGCATTTTCATAAATTTTATCTTCAAATTTGAAAACACCGGTATAAAATATGTTTTTAAGCATTTTTTCAACAGATGTTTTTGGAATTCTTTTTCCAGTTTTACTTCTTAATCCATCTTGATACAGTTTTTCCGTAAGCCTTCTCAATGAATACATACCGCTATCATATAGATTAAAAGCCTGTTTGACATAAAAAGCATAATTTTCATCAATTACAGTAGTCTTTGAGCCATCTTCTCTTGATATGTTTTTGTAACCGATAGGTGCTTTATGAGGATATTCGCCTTGTTCTGCTTTTTGTCTTAACCCTGCAAGAGTTCTGACTCCGATAACTTTTCTTTCGTATTCAGCAAAACTCATACCAATATTACGCATTAAATCGCCCTCTATGGTATTAACATTGGCCTCTGTTGCGGATAGTAACTTTATTCCTTTCCTTTCAAATAGTGGTCTTAATGCACCATGATAATCTTCATTATTTCTTGAAATTCTGTCTAATCGCCAAATAATAACGGCTTGAACATCATTTTTCTTTTTACCACAATAAGCCATTAAATCTTGTATTTCAGGTCTATCAAGATTTTTAGCAGATTTACCCTCATCAACAAAAGTTTTAATGACATAGTAGCCATTACGTTCTGCAAATTCTTCACATTGTCTTTTTTGATTTTCAATACTAAAGCCATGTTTTGCTTGCTCTTCTGATGATACTCTTGCGTATATTACTGCTTTTTCCATATACTAACTCCTGCTTATTTATTTTGGTTTTGTATAGTCTTATACTTTTCTTCAAAGTTAGAAAATATTCTAAAAATATTTTCAATAAGTTCTTGTTCAAGACTTTTTACTTCTGCATTGTTTTGAGTTTCTAATTGTTTCATATTCTATTCCTTTCATATTATATATTAGTCAATATTAGCCTGCCAAATCTTCATGAAGTTTTGTATCGTCATAGATTTCTTTAAGTGTGCAGACATAATCAACAAGCAACTCAAAATCTCTCTCGGGAACACTTTGAGAGTCATTATCAAGTATATTTATTGTTATATCATCCACTTCAAGTCTAATCATTTTTTTTTATTATTTATAAATTTTTTAGTATTACAAAATTACATCACAAGAAAATACACCTCAAAGATAACCATAGATTACCTTTGAGGTGTAACACTGCTCTAATTACATATTATTACCTTCTACACTGTTTTTTAATTCAGCAGCAGACATTATGCTCATAGAACCAAATCCGCTAAACTCAGGCAAGCCTGTTATATTGAAAGACATTGAATTAGCAGGTCTTGAGCCTTGTTCTTCTTTGAATCTAACAGTTCTTGTTCCTCTGAAACGAGGGTGGTTTTTGGCATAACTCTTGAATAAATCGTCATTTATCTGCTTTGACTTATCATGAGCGTAGTATTTGTTAATTATAGATAGCATAACATCTTTGTTAAAATGTATATGCAATTCATTCTGCCCATTAACAAGTTCATTACTTACCCGAAAATGAGATGTATTTTCAATAGCACCAATTTCGTGCAATACG
>CADCNZ010000061.1 GCA_902802935.1 uncultured bacterium
TCTGGAGACAAAATTCGATTCATCTTCTTTTAAAGAGTCTTTAAATTTATTGAGTTTTTCTTTTGGTACAATATCAGCCAAGATGTTTTCAAGTTTCATAATATCGCCCATCATCATTGCAATTGCTTCAGTAGTTGCAGATGAAGCCGGTTCTCTGTCTATAAAGGGCAGATTCTTATCAAGCCCTAAATCATATATGCAGTGCCCCATTTCATGATTAAGAGTGTCAAGGCTGATTACATTGTTAGTAAGGTTTGCGAGAATCCTTGAATCTTCTCCGGCCTTTACGCCAAAGCAAAAACCGTGAGTATTTTTACCTTTTCGGGGGTACAAGTCAAGAGTCAATTTGCCATCGGCTATCATTTTATCAACATTATAACCCATGCCGGCATAAGTTTTTTTAGAAATTTCTTCGATGTTATGAAGGGAAAGGATTTCGTTGACTGCTTTATCAGGGTTAGAATCAAGCAACAATCCATAGTGATAAGGCTTTAATTCTGAAATATTAAAAAATTCTTTTAACTCTTTGTATTTGCGCTCTTGAATTGTTTTTATTTTTGCTTTAGCGCTCGAATAAACTTCATTAACCAGTGAATTCAACAAAGCAGAATCAACATCGTAATCTTCTTTTAGTTTATATTCAAAATAATTATCATATCCTTTTGATTTTGCAAAATTGTTACGCATTTTAATAAAATCAATCAAGTCGTCTGCAATTAAATCTCCGCCTTTAATTTTTGCTTCATAACCTTTGCGCCTGATTTCAGGATTGGTTTCGGTTTGAGTTATTTTGGTAAGTTCTGTTTTTGTAACCTCTTTTCCGTCAAGCATTGGCACATAAGAATTATACTTTTGTGCAATTTCATTTTCTTTGTCACGAAGAGCTTTGACTTCTTCCCCTGTATTCAATTCTTCGTCAAATATTTTTAGTAAATCTTTTAATTGTTTTTGTTCATGTTTCGGAAGAAGTTCTTTGTTTATCGAAAGAAAATTGTTAAATGTTTGTCTGTCTTGAAATAATTTTGAGTATGTTTCTTGAGCCTCCTGATATAATTTCATATTTTTTTCATTTGAGTCAGTATAAAAATTCCAACATGTTTCTTCGGTCTTTTGTGCAGCCGGTTCAAGTTTTTCAGAAAATTTTTCTCTCAAATCTATAAATTTTTTTGTTTCATTCATATCAATGCTCTTTCTTCTAATCTCTGATATCATATTAGCACAACTTGCACAAGCAAGAGAAAAAACAGTTCCTGAACAAATTGTTTGTTTTTTACAGGACACTTTGCACTAAACAATACATTATTTTGCCTTGCAATAACTGGTAGCGAATAATTTGCATTTATTTTCATAAATAGTATAAAACATGTAAAAATATTTTTTGATAATAAAAAGGGGTATTCTACTGAATACCCCTTTTTTTATCAAACGTTATATTTACTTACAAATATTTTATATTTATATAAACGGTACAGATTAAAAGAGAAATAGTAACAACTACCATACCGTACTTTAGGAACCTCATAAATGCTATTGGGTGTCCTTCTGCCGCAGAGTTTTCTGAAACGATAACGTTAGCTGCTGCGCCAATAATAGTTAAGTTTCCGCCCAAACAAGCTCCAAGAGATAAGCACCACCATAGAGGAAATGCGTATTCAGCACCCATAGCTTTTTCAATTTCCATAATCATTGGTGACATTGTTGCAGTATAAGGTATATTATCAATAACGCCTGAAATTAGGCCCGATGCCCATAGAATAAGCATTGATGCTGCTTCTTGAGAACCTTGTGTGACTTTCAAAATCCATTCAGCCAGAAGTGTTATTCCGCCGGAAGCCTCAACGCCGCCTATAATTATGAATAATCCTATAAAGAAAAAAATGGTATTCCATTCAACATCTTTTAGAATATCTGTAGGTTTTTCAAAAAGTAAAAGAACGCTCGCGCCAAGCATTGCACATATACAAGTTTCAATATGAGTAATGTCGTGAGTTACAAAACCCAAGATAACAAGTCCTAAAACCAACATTGAACGAACCATAAGATTTTTATCAGTTATTGTCTTAGAATTATCAATGTTAGCAACTTCGTTCATCTTGTCCTGACTTGTACGTAATCTGTATCTGAAACGGAATGCCAAAAGACCGACAATTACTATAAATATCATAGCTACAACATCTGTAAGGTTTTTCAAAAAGTCCATAAATGAAAAACCTGCGGCACTTCCTATGATTATATTTGGAGGGTCGCCAATAAGTGTAGCTGTTCCGCCTATATTTGATGCAAATATTTCTGTCATTAAAAACGGAAAAGGATCTATGTCCAATTTTCTTGCAATAGCAAAAGTTATTGGCATTATTAATATTACAGTTGTGACATTATCCAAAAATGCACTTGTCACAGCTGTAAACAAACCAAGAGTTATTAAAACTTTTATAGGATGACCTTTTGTGAGTTTTAATAATTCATTTGCTATCCAGCTGAAAACGCCGCTCCTTGTTGATATATTAACAATAATCATCATTGATACCAAAAGAAAAATTACATTAAAATCAACAAAGTTTATAAAATAATGTGGAATTAAAGCTTCGCCGTTTGTTTTAGCCTGACTTACAAGTCCTAATAGAATTGTTATACTGGCTCCTAAGAGAGCAATTGTAACTTTCGGTATTTTTTCTGTTGCAATGAAAATATATGCAAGGATAAGTAGTCCGGCTGATATAGCCACACTGTTCCCGGATACAAGCGAATGTATCATTTCCATATCAAATCTCCTTCTTATATTACTTATACAAGTCTAAGTCTAGCACAAACAAATTTTGAGAGTTAATGTACTAAACGGATGATTTTTTGATACGGCGAATTCATATTTATATATGATGCTTGTATTAGGCTGATTATAATAAGATTAAGAAATGGCAAATTTTGATTTTCTTAAAAAAACAGACAAAAACTTATACGAAATAATTAATGATGCAGAAAAATTATACCGCGACGAGTATTTTGAACAGTGCATGACACAAACGAGAAGATTTGGTGAAAATGTATGCAAAAACGTTTTGGGTTCCAGAAGAACTACGGAAGTAACCTTTGATTCAATGCTCGCAACGCTTAAGGACTGTACTTTAGGAAGTTCTGAAGAAGCAAAAGAGTTTGTAGATGATTTATATTTTTTAAAAAAACACGGAAATGATGCAACACACTCGTTTACTGTAAAAAAAGACGGAATGGAAGCTTTGGAGTGTTTACAAAGAGCATTTGAAGTTGCAATTAATTATTCTGTTTATACTTGCGGAGGAAGCCGAGAAATATTAAAACTAAAATATGATACGGAGCTTCTTATTACAGGTAAAAAATCAAAGAAATCATTAAGTGAAAAATATATAGAAGAAAAAATTAAACAAACGAAGAAAAAACCTTCTGCTAAAAAAAGCAAACAGTATTGTTCCGTTAAATCAAAATCTAAAAAATCAAATCCAAAAATATTCTGGATAATCTTAGGAATATCTGTAATAATATCCCTATTTATGCTTTTAACTCTTGCTTTGATATAAAATAATAAAAACTTGTTATTTATTATGATTTGATTTTTTATAAAAATATATATAAAATCAAAATATGGTCAAAGTTAATAAGGGGATAGGTGTATGCAATATGTTAAGCTGGGCAATACAGGGGTTGATGTTTCAAGAATTTGCTTGGGATGTTATCATAACCTTTCATAACTTCTCCGATAGTTGGTTTTACCGATGTTAAACACGTGGACGAAGCAGTAGCTTCACTCGATATCAAATTGAGTGAGGATGTTATCAAGCGCCTTGAAGCGCCTTACGTTCCGCATATTAAAACAGGTGCATTTTAGGAAAGGAACTAAATATATGGAAGAAGTCAGAATTGATGTAAGGACACAGAGCCCTGAAAGAATTGAGGAAGCAAGGCGAAGCTCGGATTTGTGTTTTAGAATTAATCATACAAACCCGACAACTCCTGAATGCAAAGAGTTGATTGATGAGCTTTTTAATCATACATTAGGTGAAAACACTGTTTTGCACCCGCCGATTTTTACGATTTTGGCGGATAAGGTTAAAATCGGTAAAAATGTTGTTATTTTAAATAATTTTCAATGTATGTCAGCAGGTGGTTTGACGATTGAAGACGGAACAATGATTTCGCTCAATTGTACTATTGCCACAAATAACCACGATATGTATGATAGATACGTAATTACCTGCAAACCTGTTCATATCAAGAAAAATGTATGGATAGGAGTGAATGTAACAATTCTCCCCGGGGTTACAATCGGAGAAAATGCGGTAGTCGGGGCGGGAGCTGTTGTAACAAAAGATGTTCCGGATAACGCTGTTGTTGTCGGAAATCCTGCAAGGGTTATGAGATATTTGGATCCAAATAAGTTTATAAAGGAGTAGATAAATGAAAGTATTACTATTTAACGGTTCACCACACAAAAACGGGTGTACATATACAGCATTAACTGAAATTGCCAAAACTCTCAATGAAGAAGGAATTGATTCGGAAATTTATCAAATAGGAATAAAATCGCTTACTCCTTGCAGGGCATGTTCTGCCTGCGCAAAACTGGGAAAATGTGTTATAGATGACGATGATGTGAATAATTTTGTAGAAAAATGTAAGGATTTTGACGGATTTATTTTCGGTTCGCCGGTTCATTATGGTTCAGCTTGCGGAGGCATAACGGCATTTTTAGACAGAGCTTTTTTCTCTGCACTTTTATCCGGAAAGATGGATTATTTCCGTCATAAACCCGGTTCTGCAATAGTAAGTGCAAGAAGAGCCGGAACAACTGCAACATTAGACCAATTAAATAAATATTTTACAATTTCGGAAATGCCTATTATTTCGGGCAGATATTGGAATATGGTACACGGTCATACTCCTGACGAAGTCAGACAGGATGAAGAAGGGATGCAAAATATGAGAATTCTTGCGCGTAATATGGCATGGCATTTGAAATGTCAGGAAGCAGGGAAAAACTCAGGTGTTCCAATGCCTAAACAAGAAGATATAGTTATTACTAATTTTATTAGATAAACGGAGGATATTATGTCAAAAATATTGGTAGCATATTTTTCTAAAACCGGAGAACAGTACGGTGTTGGTGAAATAACAGAAGGCAATACAAAAAAGCTTGCTGAGGTTATTGCAGAAAAAACCGGCGGTGATTTGTTTGAGATAAAAGTAGTCAATGACAATTACCCTGACAAATATTCTCCTCTTGTCCAGTTTGCAAAAAAAGAAAAACAAGATAATGCAAGACCGGAGATTGTTGGCAGAGTCGATAACATGGACGAATATGACACTATATTTTTAGGATATCCTAACTGGTGGGCAGATATGCCAATGCCGGTTTATACCTTTTTAGAAAGCTATGATTTATCTTCTAAAAAAGTGTATAAGTTCTGCACTCACGAAGGCTCAGGCGGAGTTCACAGAGACGATTTTGCGCTCTATGGCCATATAGCGCAAAATGATAAAGCGCAAACAGAGAAAAAAGTTGAAGAGTGGCTGAAAAATATAGTTAAATAAAGTTTTAAATTATTATACTTCTTCTTCAAGGATAAAATTTTTGTTTCTTGAATATAGCCAAACTATGCCCAAAAGTGAGGTATAGAAGAATAATTCAAAACCCTCTTCGAAAATAAAATTATTGTTTGTAAGTTTTTCTGCAATTGCACCCATGTACATTGCAAAACAAGCAAACCCGAGATTCCATACAGGAAGCTTGATGTTTTTAATCATATTCCACATATCAACATATATTTCTTTCTTTAAGAATACAATTGCTACAAATGCAATCCATAAACCATAAATTGTATGTACAATTTTACCAAGCCAAGGCCAAGGCAATGCTTTCCAAGAATAGTATTGATGATATGTTCCTGGAATAGGGAAGAAAAGTGTTCTGCCGCAATTGACTTCCCGAATTATAATCAGCGTAAGCGCTAGAGCTGCAAATTTAAAAAACTTTCTGTTAACTTTTGATGTTAAACAAAGATACATAATGATAAACAAAACTACCATCTGAATATTTTCTAAAAGTCCATTTTCCATGCCGTATTTTTGAGGCATATATAAAAGCATAGGTATGATTGAAAGTCCTACTAACAGTGCAATCCAAGTAACACCATAAAATTTGAAATCAAAATGGTTTTTTATAAATTCAATAATCTTTTCCATAATATAAACTCCCTAAAATTTCTATTCTATGTGTCTAAAAATATCATGTAAAAAAACATTTTTCAACTAAAACGAGGATTATTTTTAATAATAAAAAGGTGGTATAATTTTATTATGGTTACATTTTTGTTAGGTATATTTATTTTAATAATAGGGTATTTAACATACTCAAAATATGTAGAAAAAGTCATCACTCCGGATGATAGAAAAACTCCTGCGTTTGAACAAAATGACGGCGTAGACTTTGTTCCTATGTCAAAAAACAGAAATGCATTAATACATCTGTTAAATATTGCAGGGATGGGGCCTATAATTGGTGCAATTCAGGGAATTCTTTTTGGACCGATTGCTTTTATCTTGATTCCGACAGGATGTATTTTAGCTGGCGGAGTTCATGATTACTTTGCAGGCATGCTCTCGATGAGAAACAGGGGAGTTCAAATTACGGGACTTATTCATAAATACCTTGGCAAAAAAGCTTTTAAAGTTTTTATGGTAATAGTTTCCATAATGCTTTTGCTTCTTGCAACAGTTTTTGTATATACAGCAGGAGACTTATTTGTAGAGAGATTTTTTGGAATAAAAGAATTTGTAATAACAAATCCTATAGTTTTGGGAGCGTATGTTGTAATACTTTTATACTTTGTATTTGCAACGCTTTTCCCTATAGATAAAATCATAGGAAAATTTTATCCTGCTCTTGGTTTAATGCTTATTATAGGTACAGGATTGGTTTTAGCCGGATTTTTTATAAAAGGTGTAAACTTGCAAGAATTTTCCTTTGCACAATATAATATCCACCCCAAAAATTTACCTTTGATTCCAATGTTCTTTATGACAGTAAGCTGCGGTTTGCTATCAGGTTTTCATTCTACACAAGCAACTATTATCTCAAGAACGGTTATGAGTGAAAGAGACGGACGAAGAATTTTTTACGGAATGATGTGCGTAGAGTCATTAATTGCAATGATTTGGGCTGCAGCAGCTATGGATGTATATAGCTTAAACATAGTACCTCAAAATATTATTGGCACTGTAAATGTTGTGAATATAATCGCAAATAAATTTGTGCCATTTAATTTAGCTTTTGTTGTAACATTGGCTATAATAATTCTCCCGATAACATCAGGTGATACTGCCTTAAGAGGATTAAGGATTACAATTGCCGAGGCAGTAAACATAGAGCAGAAAAAAATAATTAACAGACTGCTTGTTGTAATACCGATAGTAGTATCTGTTTTGTTAATTTTGATATGGGCAAAAACTAATTCAGACAGCTTTACGTTTATTTGGAGATATTTCACATTCTTTAATCAACTGATTGCTATACCGACACTATGTTGTGCTACAGTCTATCTTGCGAAAAAAGGTAAAAATTATTTGATTACACTAATACCTGCACTATTCTACGTATTTATAACAATGTCATTTATATTTCATGAAAAAATAGGATTCAATTTACCGCTTAAATATGCGGAAATAGTTGCAGTTATTATTACAATCGGTATTGCTATTATTCTGAAAAAAAGATTTAAATAAGTTATTTTTTACGTAGAATTAATGGTTTAATTTCTTCAAAACCATTCTTAACAAGTTCTTCAATTAAATAGGATTTTTGTGCATCACATTCTCCGGTAATAAACAGACTGCCTTTTTTTAATATTTTTCCTGCTGTTTTGGCAATTTCTTCAATATAGTCATTTTTCAAATATAATGCAACATTTCTTGCCATGATAACAGAATTTCCATCATCTTTTATTAATTTTATTTCATTCAGTAAATCAGATTGATTAAAAATTACAGCATTTTTTAATTTGTTGATAGGTTTATAGGAGTTATAAAAATATCCGGCAAAATTCTTATTGTTGCTGATATTAATAGGCTTTCCTTTATCAATAAAATAGTCAAAACTTTTGACATTTTCTTTCATTCTCATGAAATCGCTTAGTCCAAGATTAATTCTACCGGTGTTTGCCGCTCTTATACTCTCATAATCAGTATCTGATGCCATAATAGGAAAATATTTGATATACTCTTTTTCAGGAAGCTTATCCATTAGTGATATTACATAACTATAAGCTTCTGAACCGTCAGAACAAGCTAAACAGTACGTGTTAATCTGTTTTTTATCTTTAAAATTATTGATAATCAAATCTCTTAAAAATTTCCAGTCTAAATCATCTCTAAAAAGAGATGTACTGGTTAAAACCTGTCCTTTTTTAATTCCGCTATTACATCCATAACCTGCAGGATATTGACGTACACAACTCTTAAATGAAGTTATATTAGTATTATATGTTTTTATTGAATTAACTTGCATATTATCCGCATGAAAAACAGTAAAAAAATATTTTTGCTATTAATCAGAAAATACAAAATTTTCGCTGCCGTTTTCATCAAGAATAAGCGCACATAAGCGAGCATTTTTATACTTTCCGCAGCCCAAATCTATACCAATTTTGTCATCATCAATATATGGTTTATCAAATTCAGTATGCCCAAAGATTATTTTTTGCGGCATATTATGTTTTGAATATATAAACTTTCCTCTTATATATACCAAATCAACTTCATTTTGTTTTTCAAGCGGTATATTTGGATTTATACCTGCATGTACAAAAAGGTATTTATCTGTAAGATAATAAAATTTCAGTGAATTAAAAAAGCTTCCATGTATTTTAAAAATATTTTCAAAACCGCCATAACTTCTTACGGTGGCAGGGCCTCCGTAATTATCAAATAAAAACTGATAATAGTCATCTTGTTTTGAATGTAACAATGCATATTCATGAGAGCCTATAAGATATATGCATTTGTGAGTCAAGCCCTGCTTAATAACGGTTTCAATAACGCCTTTTGAATCAGGACCTCTATCTATATAATCTCCCATAAAAACAAAAATATCGTCAGATTTTGTATCAATTTTAGAAAGCAAATTGTTTAGCTTTTTTAACTCACCATGTATATCTGTAATTGCAATATATCTGGGCATTTTTGTACTTTCTCTTTTTATTCTTTTAAATCCGTTTAGGGTTTAAAAACTTGAATAAATCCTCATCTTTACTATTTTTAATTTTAACAGAAGAGATGTTTTCTTCAAGCTTTTTTATAGATTTTAGAGCGTTTTCTTTTGTTAAAACCATATTTTCCAAAAATTCATCTCCGCCGATTGATTTGAAGCCAAGTTCTAAATATTTTGATACACAATCGAATGGTCCGTTATATATAGCTTCAAGATAAATTCTATTGGAATCTGATTTTACAAATCTTTCAAAAAATTCTTTTAATAAAACTTTGCCGGCAAAAGGTGCTTTCTTTCCTTTTTTGATAGGCCATGTAGCTATATAACTTAAGTGATGAGAGTCTTTAATTTTAGTATAATTTAACACTCCGCAAGGTGTATTATCCTGAACTTCAAGAATACTTAAGCTTTCTTTTAATGATTCTAGTTTTAATCCACGTCGTATAATTTCATCCCATAATGCGTATTTATAATTTGCCAGTCCTGGCCAAAGCTCTGAAACATCCGTATTTCCCCAAAGTTCTTTAACAAATTCATTATCATTTTGTGTTAGTTCAAAGAGTTTTGCCTTTTTTGTAATATTTTTGGAAAAAATTGACACATCAGCAATAGGAATCCCTTTGAAATTTTGATTTCGGATAGTACTTACTCGCATATTGTCATCTTATCACAAAGATTCTATTTTATTCTGTTTAATAATATTTTCCAAAGTATTTGCTGATTTTTGTAAGTTTTTTATTTCTTTTTGATTCAATTGTATTGGAACAAGCGTTTCAACTCCGTTTTTACCGACAATTGCAGGCATGCTCAAGGAAATATTTTTTATTCCGTATTCACCATGCATCATTGAAGAAACGGGAAGGATGGATTTTTCGTCTCTGATAATGGCTTCGCATATCCGTTTAACTGACATTGCTATTCCGTAATATGTAGCTTTTTTTCTGGCAATAATTTCGTAAGCACTATTTTTCACATCTTCTGCAATACGCTCCATAGAAGTATTATGGTCGCAATATCCACGCATTTCGCAGAATTTTTTTAGAGGTACACCGGAGATATTTACTCCGGACCATGCTGGGATTTCAGAATCACCATGTTCCCCGATTATAAAGGCATGAACGCTTCTTGAATCTACATTTAGCAATTTCCCGAGTTCATATTTTAACCGCGCTGTATCAAGAACTGTACCCGAGCCAAATACGCGATTTTCAGGCAAACCGCTTAATTTAACCGCAACAGTTGTTAATATGTCAACAGGATTGGCGACTACAAGAATAATTCCGTCAAACTGTCTCTTTTTTATTTCCGGAATTATAGATTTAAATATAGAAATATTCTTTTTTACAAGGTCAAGACGTGTTTCTCCGGTTTTTTGGCTTGCTCCTGCTGTTATAATAATTAAAGATGCATCTTTTATATTATCATAATCTCCTGCATAGATATTTATAGGTTTTGCAAAAGGTACTCCATGGCTTATATCAAGAGCTTCGCCTTCAGCACGGGCTCTATCTGAATCGATAAGAACTATTTCCGAAAATAATCCGCTTTGCATCAAGCTAAAAGCTGATGCTGCTCCGACAAAACCGCATCCTATAATTACAACTTTTCTTACATTTGTACAATTAAGGCAATTTTTTTCCATAAAAGACACTTACTTTTAGTTTATTTTATCAAACAAATTCTTATTATGTAATACTCGTTTATCTATTATTCTATGTTCTATTTTTGAATGTCAAAATTTTTGAAATTTCCCTCAAAATCAATGACAGAAATGCTTTTACGACAATTTTGCAAAAAAATGTCATAAAACACAAATGTAAACTTTTGTAACAAAAGATGATAATTTCTAAAGTTTTACACAAATAAGCCGTTATACATGGTGATAAAACCAAATATATAAAAGGACAAAACGGGGATACAAAACTATAATATTAAAAACTTCCAAAAAAAGGAGAAAATATGTCAATTTCGTCAATTGATATGGCAAAAGCCCTTAATTCATCTGCATATGCTGAAAAAATAGTTAAAAGCGGAAATCTTAGCGAAGAACAAAGACAAAGGTTATCCAACAAATACGGTGAATCTCAATTAACAAATTGGGAGAATGACAGTACTGTATATCAAATTGACGATACGGATGAGACCACCAAAACATCTTCTTCTGATAAATCCAGAGGTGTCGAAAGGGCAAAAGAGGCAACCGAATATGATGGCGGTGCAGATAATGCAGGAAGTAAAGCAGGCACAGCGATAGGCGGTGTATTTGGTGCTGCGGGTGCAGTTATGGGAATTGTAACTGCTCTGACTTCACTTGTGAATTCTTTGAAAGGATATATCAGTAACCCATATATGAACGCAGTAGTAGGAACAATATTACTTGCAAATGCGACGGCATTAAAAGCGATGAATCCAAATAAAGATGCAGCAGCTGCATTAGATATTCTTGCACAAGAAGAACTGCCGGAAATGCAGGCACAGGTGCAAGACTCTGAGGCAGCTATTATAAGTGATGGTGAAGAAATTCAAGATTTAATAGAAACAGCCAATGAAAATAAAGAAACCGCTACAGAAGAAGTAGGAAAACAGCAAGCGCTATTTGCAGGTCATAAGAAAATTATAGAATCTTATAATAGTAAAGATGACAAACAAAAAACAGCTGCGGATAGTACTTCGGCTCAGGTATCAAGAGCTCAAATGAGTGAGATATCAAGCAGCATTGAAAGTACAATTACAGATGCTTCGGAAGAAAACGGTAAAATTACAGAAGATATTGCAAGTTTGGAAGATGATTACAGTGTTGCGCAAGATGACCTTGAGCTTGCAAGAGGTGAGATAGAATATGCAACCTCTTTTGATGAAGATACAGAAAATAATGCTCATATGCTAAACGTTACCTCCAGACTAGCAGGAGTTGGTTCCGTTGGAGTTGTTGCAGGAGGAGTGCAAGCAATAGCAACAGCAGGGCCGTTTAATATTCCGCAATACATCGCAGGTGGCGTTGCAATAGGTACAGGTGCTGCATCTGCGGTTCTATATAATTTGATTGCAAACCAACAATCAGATTATGAAAACTCTGCAAGTGCCGAAATAGAAGTGCGCAATGAATTGGTTGATGTAACTGATGTGGCAACAGAAACATTTGACGAAGAAATAGAAAATTATACAGATAATCTGGAATTAGGCGCTGAACTTGCGGAACCTGTAGAAATGCCAAAATTAGAAATGGCTGAAGTTAAAACAACTAATCAAAATGCTAAAATAGAAAAAGAGGACGTAAACAAACCAAATAAAAAAGAGCCGGCACAAAATATAAACACAAATGAATCAAAAACAGATAATAAGCAAAGTAACGGTATAGAAGATTTTAAATCACCATTTTTTGAAAAAGATGAAGAAATAGAGCTTTTCTAAAAAATGAGGAACGGATTTTATTTAGTTTAAAAATAAATATCCTGCATTTAAATAAGTTGCAAAAAGAATCCATATAAAATATGGGATTAATATTAAGCCGGAAATTTTGGATACGGAATAAAACTTGCGTATTGTTAAATATACAAAAATATCCATTAATATTATTAGGATAAAAGCCCAGAAAATCTCCTTTAGTCCGAAAAATATCGGTGACCATGCAAGATTTAATACAAGCTGGATTACAAAATAAACATATCCGATTTTTTTGTCCTCTGCAGGTTTTGTAATATAGATAAGAAAAGAAAGGGCGATTGTTAAATATAAAAATCCCCACACAGGTGCAAAAAGCCAGTCCGGCGGCGCAAAAGGCGGTTTTGTTAAACTTTTATACCAAATAGAATCAAACATAAATATATTATAAAAAAATATGTTAAAAATCATATTGTCTATATGTATATAAATAATAAGGGAATCTTGTCCGCAAAAAAATTTTTTAGAAGTTTTATATTCGGTATGAATGAAGTAACTTTTAAATCAAGAATAAATTTTGTTAACAGAATTCAATATGACAAAATTGAAAAAGATAATTATATCAAGTTTTTAGAATTGAATAAAAAAGTTTCTCAAATACCAACATTATTCAAGAAAGAACCAATGTGTAACAGAACTGATATTTTAAAATCACAAGATTTTTATACAGAGGGAGTGAGGACTTGTACGGCAGGAGGAGTTATTAATACAAAAACCGGTGAAGCTGCGGGTTTCCATATATTTGATAATTTATACAATGACGAAAATGTGGATGAAATATTAGAAAATATTTTTGACAGGGTAAAAAATCCTGACAGAGCATTATTGCTTGGAAGTAAACTGCTCAAATGTTCAATATATTCTATACCTATTTTCCAAAAAATTTATGATGGTATTTCAAAGAGAATTAAAAATGTTACAATTTTTAGAGAACATGTTTTTCCGTTTTCAGAAAGCAATTTGAACTATTCTCTGAAAGATGATACGTGGACTATTCAGTCTATGTATCGTCCGTTTTATACTCATAAGGAATTTGATGTAGAGTCAATGGACGACTTGTATAAATGTTTTAAAGAAATTAAAATTGCAGATGGTGATACAGTTGAGTTTAATGCAAAGTAGTTTGTTAGTATAGTTTTCATTTAAATTCAAATATCCTTAATTTTTGTAAATAGATAAAATAAGTATGGCAAAAATTATTTTTATGAGTTTTAGAACAAACATAGCCGAGATATTATTATGCAAATTTTAGATAAGTACACGCAAAAACAGAACATATTTTGTTCAGCAATTTTTAAAGGAAAAACACAAATAAAAAAAATTGTTCCGACAGTTGCGGCAGGAACTTCTGTAATAGTTGCAGCTAATGTAAATGATTTATTTAATAAATCTGTTGATGAAGATAAAAAAATTGAAGAGTATTTATTAAATGCAATTCAAACTCAAGAAAGAATATCCAAGCAGAAAATGGCTGATGATTTGGGTATTGATTTTAATACTTGCAGGCATAAAACAGAAAAAGGAAAACCATTATACGAATTATGGAAACAAACCAATTATAGAAAAAATAAAATAGAAAAATCGGAAAAAGCGATTGTTGATAACAATGAGCGCAGCAACATCAAGTCGGAATTATATAAAATAATTAGTGATGCATACGTTAATAATACTCCTATTAATTATCTTCAAATATCAGAAAAACTTGGAATTTCATATAGCGCTTGTAAACAAAGGATTAGAAGCGATAAAACACTATTTGATATGTGGAAGCATATTGAACACCCAAAATTAACAGAAAAATCTCAACAAATAAACCTGCAGATAGAAGAGTTTATACAAGAAGCAATTGAAAAGCGTAAACCTATTAATAATCAATTAATTGCAGACAAATTAGGTTTAACAAAAGATGTTGTCAGATGGCGCATGGATAAAAACCCACAAATAAAATCTATGATGGCTCAAGCAATCTATTCTAAATATACAGAAAAATCTCAAGAAATTAATCAAAAAATTGCGGAAATTTTAAGACAAACTATTAGCGATAAAATCAGGGTAAGACTTGAGGATATTGCAAAAAAAGTGGGTTTGTCTCGTTGTGGTGTCCAGGACAGATTAAGGAACAGTTCGGAATTAACTGATTTATGGGCAAAAACTCCTCATCTTAAAAGAAATTCAGAAAAACAACAAAAAACATTAATTGTTGAAGAACAATTAAAACAGTTTATGGAACATTGTATTAAAGAGAATAAGCAGGTTAAATTAAAAGAACTTGCAGAAGAAACGGGTGTTTCTTATGATTATTGTACAAAAATAATATCCCATAATGCAGAATTAAAAGAACTTTGGCAAAGGACCCCTAAAAAACCCGTCCAAAATGGTTCTCAAGGATATATATTGCAAGAAAATGAAAAATTAATTAGTATTATTGAAAAACATATTATTCAAGGAAATCAAGTCAGCGGAAAACAATTAGCGAAAGAAGCCGGATTAACACTGGCAGTACTTCAGCAGAGAATTATAAGATTTCCGAACATCGGTTTAATGTGGAAAAAATTAAAAGATTTGGATAAACAAGTATCAAACGACGTAAATAAAAAGATTGAAAATGTTTTAAAAGAAGCTGTCAAAAATAAAACAATTTTATCGAATAAAAAATTAGCAAAACAAGTCGGAATAGCAAAACAAACATGCGCTGCGAGAATATCAGAAAATAAATATCTTAGTGAATTATGGTCACAAGTAGAAACAAATGGCAACTATCATTTGACAGAAAAACAAAATCAACTAAAAACCATTTTAGAAAAAGCTATTGCCGATAATATAACTATAACTCGTCCGGAAATAGCAAAAAAAATGGGCATAAGCACACACATTTGTTATAAATTATTATACAGTACTCCTGAAATTCAAACATTGTGGGAACAAATAGAAAGTATAAGATTAGAAAGTAAGTCCAGAGACATTGTAAAAGATATTACGGATGTTTTAAATAGTGCAAATACTAATTTGCAAAAACTAAATATTAATGATATAGCAGAAATTTTACAAACAACAGACGGGATAGTTAAAGATAAATTAACCAGATATCCAAAGCTCAATGAATTATGGGAAAAAAATAAAAAATTAAACGATATTATTTTAAAACAAATTCATTCTTTAAAACAAAATAAAATATCAGAAAATGATATTCAAAGAAAACTGGGATTGGAAGATAGTATTTTTGAAAAATATATTACGAAATATAATGATATATTAACGATTGCAGCGACACGTAAAGATGAAAATATTAGTGAAAAAGAGTACATGGATTGGGCTCTGTTAAGTCAGCGCGAATATGAGTTAGTAACTCACAAAATATTTGAAAAAATGGGATATAAAACAACTGTAACAAGATACAAAAGCGATGGCGGCATTGATGTATTTGCAGAAAAGGACGGCAAATCCACAATAATTGAATGTATTCAGAACATAAAAAGTGAAGAACGTGCAAAAGAGGTTTTAGCTCTTGAAGGTTTGAGAGAAGCAAATAATATTGACGAAGCCATACTGGTTACAGTATCAGGAATTTATAATAACGCAGCTGATTGTGTTAGCGCAATTAATAATAATTCTGCAAGATTTAAAGTTTTAGACTTAGAAAAATTAATTAAACTTGCTAAAAAACACAATATAGATATATCATCAGTTAATTTAAATGGTTTTGAAGAAAAAAATGAAACAATGCTTGATAGTGGTGTTTATACAAATTGGTATTTCAAAAAATCAGACAAAATTTCAGATAGTGAACGCGAAAAATGGCTAAAGCTTACCCAATCGAACTACGAAGAAAAAATCATTAGTTATTACCAAAAAAATGGTTATGAAACAAAATCACTTTTCCCCAAAATAGGTATTAAAGGATTATATGCACTGGAAAAAGATGGTAAGAAAATTATAATCAATTGCGGGAGTAGAAATGCAATTCCAAACATTGATGACATAAGAGGATTATACGGAAGCAAAAATGTATTTAATGCCGACGAAGTTGTGTTTGTCGGTATATCAGGTCTTACTGCACCGGAAAAAGTTTTTATTGACTTCATAAACAACCAAGATGATAAAAAAGAAACATTTAAAATAATCAGTTTCGATAAATTAATAGAATTTGCAAAAGAATAGTCTGTTTGGAAAGAATGAACAGAGAAAAAGCAGGGTTGATTTTAGTTAGCAGATTCATGAATTTGATTATAAAATATTATATAAAGTAATATAAACAATTTATCATATAAAGACATTGTTGCCAATGATACGACTGATAAAAGATTGCTGATTTTAATAAATATACACGAATTAGTAAAACTAAGCATTAAATTTATTTGGTTATTATTGGAAATTTAAGAAAAAACAACTTAAAATAAAAATAATATAAATTGAACAGCAATCATGTTTAGTATATTATTACTGTGTATTAAGAAAAAGAGTAATGTGTGGAATTAATAACAAAGGAGGAAAACTTATATGAAAAAGATGCTAAAAGGTCTTTGGGTATTATCATTGCTTGTAATATTTTCCACGGCAGCAAATGCAGCCGGCATGATTAAAGATTATCATGCATATAGAATAAAAGACCAAAATATAAGAACAGTTGTACCTGTTGTGGATAACATTTTGAGTAGAGAAGTCGAAGTTAAAAAACTAACAGGAAATGCATATTATGCAACATACGGTGATGAAGACTATTATATGAAGTTCTATCCTGCCTTGCATGATACTGATGTATACATTGTAACAGACGGAGAATATGATAAAGATAATAATGATGTTACAAATTTCTTTAAA